>JBGCEN010000214.1:0-13446 GCA_045106435.1 Rhodothermales bacterium | reverse complement strand
CCCCACCTGGTCCGCTTGAATCCCCCAGGTAGATGCCTGAGATCTGACAAGCCGAATGGCCCTTTGTGCATCTCTTAATGGCGTTGGGTGCTTATAATCAGGTGCGTGGCGATATTTCAGTACAAACGCGGTAATGCCCAGTTCATTCAACCAGCGGGCTACATCATATCCTTCGTGATCCATCGCCAGGTGTCCGTAGCCGCCCCCCGGACAAATCACTACCGCAGTACCGGTTGAAGTACCGGTTGCCGGCTGAAACACAGTGAGCGTAGGCATATCGTCTGCTTCAGTGCCTAATGCATCTGGCGCCCCACCCTCCCACAGAGCAAAGGTCTGCGGCTGCTGGATCTGCAAAGCAGATGCATCAATACTTGTCATAGAACCAATAAATACGATTGCACAAAAGAAATAACGGGCGAAAGATCGCATGATGCATTGCATACGCTTATGAAAGAAGGTCACGAAACGGAAGATAATAAAATTGCACGCTATTGCTACAACAAACGACTGCCATAGAACATTGCCATAGAACACTGGCATAAAAACACGCCTGTTAAACTGCACACAGGAAACGAACAAAGAAATGGATCAAGCGAAGTGCCGTAACATAAAAGGGCAACCTCACTCACTTGAACTTGATGTTATGGCACGTGCTGGATTTATTGTGCAGAGATTGACAATACGATTAACGCTGATTTTTCTGGGGGGACTTTTCATTGGATCAGGTTGCAGCAAATCTGAAGGCCCCGAAAACCCCACCCCTGTTGAAGCAATACTGCCATTTTCATTGGAACTGGTAACATCTACCGCCGGCCTCGACAATTTCAACCATGTCAACGGTGCAACCGGAGAGAAGTGGTTTCCGGAAACGATGGGTGCCGGCGGCGCCTTTCTTGATTTTGACAATGATGGCTGGCTCGACATCATACTGGTCGGAGGAGGCACCTGGGAGGACAACAACAATACGCCCGCTCTTTCTCTCTATCG
Source organism: Rhodothermales bacterium (assembly GCA_045106435.1). GTDB lineage: Bacteria > Bacteroidota > Rhodothermia > Rhodothermales > JAHQVL01 > JBCCIM01. Next base: position 12,459 of record JBGCEN010000214.1, on the reverse strand, counting down.
AAATACGCAAGACGGGACATTCACAGACGCGACCCAGGAAGCCGGCCTCGCTACGCTGCGTGCGTACGGATTTGGTATCGCAGCCGCAGACTACGACAACGATGGAGATGCCGACCTTGTCTTCACTTCACTCAGTGGCACGATGCTGCTCAATAACAGTGACGGGGTTTTCACTGACGTAAGTGAAAGCGCCGGTTTGGCCGAAACGAATACGTGGAACACAAGCATTCTTTTTGTAGATGCAGATCTCGATGGATGGCTTGACCTCTACCTTGGCAGCTACGTAGACTGGTCAAAAGAGGCTGACATTTTCTGCACGCTGGACGGTTCGAACAAAAGCTATTGCACGCCTGAATTATATGATGGCGTCGAAAGCCTTTTCTTTTATAATAATGGAGACGGTACGTTCAGTGACCAGACCACAGCTCGTGGATTTGCTTCATCGCCGGGTAAAACGCTTGGCGCTGCGTTGTTTGATTACAATGCTGATGGGAAGCCCGACTTGATCGTATCAAACGATACACAGCGCGATCTGCTTTACGAAAACAATGGCGACGGTACGTTCACGGAAAAGGGCCAGCTTAGCGGCATTGCTTTCGACGAAAACGGAAAAGCACGGGCCGGGATGGGCGTAGATACTGGTTTTATCGATGAAAGCGGTAGAGAAGCCATCTTTGTAGGCAACTTCTCCAAAGAGATGATTGCCGTTTTCCAGCATATTGGCGACGGACTTTTTGTTGACAAAGCAGCAAGATCGCAGATTGGCCGGCCCAGCCTTCTGACCCTAACCTTTGGCCTTACATTGCTGGATATCGATTTAGATGGCGACCTCGACCTGTTCACTGCCAATGGTCATTTGCAGTCTGAAATAGAAAACACCCAGGAAGGCATCTCTTATCGCCAGCTCCCCCATCTCTTCCTAAACGATGGCTCAGGAAGCTTCACTGACGTAGCCGCCAAAATCCCAGAGACCACTCTGGCCCCAATTGTTGGTCGTGGCATCGCTTATGGAGATTACGACAAAGACGGTGATCTGGATGTTCTGATTACAGAAAACGGCGGCCCTGCACATCTTTGGAATAATGACTTGTCTTCAGATAATAATTATCTGCGCGTGCATCTCACCGGCAATGAAAGCAACAAAGACGCGCTCGGTGCACGCATAGAAGTAATAGCCGACGGCAAAACACAGATCCGCTACGTAAGGACTGGATCCAGCTATCTTTCGCAGTCTGAACTAACAGCAACATTCGGCCTCGGATCAGCAACAACCGTAGACACGCTGAGCATCGTGTGGCCTAATGGAAAAAAAGATACGCAGCTCAACGTCCAGGCAGGACAGGAATTGAGGGTTGTGGAGTGAGTCGGGGAGTCGAAAAAAACTTGCCACCCACGGCTTTGCAAATTTCTGCGATAGATCAAGCTTCAAGTCAAAACCACTGAGCCCCAGAGACTAATCAAACACCCGGACTACCAGACCACCGACTCACAGACTTACAGACCCACCGACTTACAGACCCACCGACTTACAGACCCACAGCCCCACCGACTCACCCCTCCACCACCAAAATCTCCTGATTCACATCAATGTCAGTGAGCGTATCCTTTATACCGCTGGGCCAGTGGATTTCTAATGTATCGACTTGTGTTGCAGTACCTAATCCGAAGCTTGCAACCAATTCGGATTGTGACATATAGGTAGAACCCGTTCGGATGCGCCGCTGCATTTCTTTCGACCCAACTTTGGCAATGATACGAGCGCCAATGCCATTTGTATTGCCCACCGTGCCCTTGAGCTTGACCCTCAAATAATTCCCCACAGCCGTGTCATTCCGCCAAAGATTTACCGGGCCACCATTTTCTGTAATCAGGACATCCAGATCACCGTCTTTATCATAATCGCCATAAGCTGCACCACGCGCTACAAGCGGCTTGGTCCAGACACCCTGTAACTCCGGCATTACATCTGTAAAAGTAGCATCACCGTGGTTGATGAAGAGTTGTGTTGGCTGTCTGTACGTTACATTCTCAACTTCCGCGACATTGGCATATATATGTCCATTGGCAACGAGCACATCCAGGTCTCCATCATATTCAATATCAAAAAGAAAAAGACCAAAGTTTAGGGTTCTCAAGCTTTGCCGGCCAATTTGGGAGGCTACTGATCTGTCTTGAAAAAAACCGTTCCCCATCGATTTAAACACACCGATCATCTCATAACTAAACGTACCAATAATAACCCATTCATTGCCTGAGTTCTCCACATCACCAGCGTCGATCCCCATGCCGGCGCGGGCTTTTCCGTTTTCGTCGAATGCAACACCACTTAACAAGCCTTTCTCTTCAAACGTGCCGTCCCCATTGTTTTCATACAACTGATTACGCTGAGTGTCATTTGCCATCAGCAGGTCAGGCCAGCCATCGTTGTTTATATCCAATTCCACCACGCCCAACGTTTTCCCCGGTGTGGGCGTCATGCCGACCTTTTACGTCCAATCGCTAAAGGTGCCATCTCCATTGTTATGGTAGAAATAGGCCGGCTCTCCCTCAAACTCTTGTGGCGCACAATAAGACTGCTTATTATCGTCAAGCGAGCACCAAAGATCGAGTTCAGGGGCCCATTCCACGTAGTTACCGACATACAGATCTAACCATCCATCTTTGTCGGCGTCGAAAAACATGGCCGTAGTGCTCCAGTCTGTATGCCCCGCCACGCCCGCCTCCAGCGTTATATCTTCAAATACACCCCCCTCATTCCTGAGCAAGTAATTCTGCCCCAGTGTGGTGAAAAACACATCCTGATCGTTGTCGTTGTCGAAATCAGCCGCAAGTACACCAAAGCCAAAAGCATGAACCGCGTCCAATTTAGCTTTTGCTGTAACGTCGATAAACCCGCCTTCCCCTGTGTTTTCGTATAAGCGTAAAGCAGCTACATCTTCTACACCTTGTCCAGGCCATTTACCGCCGGCTACCAGCAGCACATCCAGCCAGCCATCTCCATTATAATCAAAGAAGGCGCCGCCGGCCCCGACTGTTTCTGGAAACCAGTACTTCCCGTATGCCCCCGCTTCATGAACAAATTCACCCAGACCTGTCGCCTGCGTCACATCGCTGTACGCGATCAATACTTCAGCAGGTGTATCGTCAACAGCAGGGGTAGGTCCAGGTGTATGGCAAGCGCTGAAGCTTGCACTGGCAAAAAGAAATAGCACCCACCCATACCGACTACCTAACGCTCCCCTGTGATACAATACATTTAGATTTGACTCGGAGGTAACTTCCCAATTAGAATGCATAGAGTGTTTGATAAACAGATTCTCCTTCGGTAACAGCTATAGCTTGTCCGGCAGGCACATTCACAAAAGAATCGCGCCGGCCACTGGGCCAGGAGATAAACACTGAATCCACGCTATGATGCATCCCCAAACCGATGGTCACTGTACGTTCGGATTGAGACAAGTAGCTCCCTCCGGTTCGTACGTGCCTTGTTTGTGGCTCACCGGCGACATAAGCCAGCACTTCTGCACCAATCCCTCCGGCATTGCTTTCCGAGCCTTTTAGATGTACACGGAGCGCATTGCCATTACGGCTGTCATTACGCCATAGATATGCGGCGCCATTGTTCTCGATAATCAGCACGTCCTGATCACCATCGCGATCAATATCTCCAAAAGCAGTTCCCCGGCCGGCTATTGCCTTTTCCAGCAAATCACTTTCTTCGATTACAGCTTCCTCAAATGTCCCGTTCCTTCGATTTATATAGAGCTGAGGGGCTTGCCTGTAGAACAAGCTATCCTGTTTCTGATCTATAAGATCATCTAAATGGCCGTTTGCTACAAACAAATCGAGATAGCCATCAAGGTTAGGATCAAATAAAAACAAACCAAACCCAAAGCTCATTGTGCTCGGTTGGCTAATCTGCGAAGCTACTGATCGATTTATAAAGATACTATCACTTGAGTATCTGTACACGCCAATCATTTCGTCGGAAGAATTTGCCACAAAAACCGACAGATTACCGTTATTATCCACATCACCAGCATCAATACCACTACCGGACATAGCTACACCATTTTCATCAAAAGCCATACCGGTGGATGCGCCTACTTCTTTAAATGTCCCATCCCCATTATTCTGATACAAAAAGTCTGCTTCTGCATCGTTGGCAAGTGCAAGATCGGGCCATCCATCTGCATTGAAATCCAGTGACGAAACTGCGAGCGTTTTCCCAAGTGCCTGTCCGAACCCTGACGCGACAGAAGCTTCTACAAACGTACCGTTGCCGTTTCCTTTATAAAATTGATTCCGTATTCCGTCGTACGCAACCCCACTGCAATACGACTTGTCTACACCATTGTTTGTACACGATGCATTGAGTCCGGGTGTCCAATCGACATAATTTGCTACAAACAGATCGAGCCATCCATCCCGATCCGCATCAAAGAAAACAGAACCAGTGCTCCAGTCTGCGCGGCCCGTAATGCCGGCAGCCCCACCTACTTCCTTGAACCGCCCGTCCGTATTCTGGAACAGCAGATTTTCATACAGAGTGGTCAGGAAAAAATCATCATCGCCATCGTTGTCATAATCAGCTACGACAACGCCGAAGGGATAGGTTTGCACCTGCCCCAGCCCCGCATCAACTGTATAATCTTCAAAAGTCCCATCTCCGGCATTTCTATACAGCCGGACAGCATTCACCTGCTTGCTATGTACCGACTCCTCTTCATCAGGCCAGCCGCCGCCTTCTACCAGCAGAATATCCAGCCACCCATCACCATCTACATCGATAAATCCAGCCCCTCCCCCCATTGTTTCTGGGTACCACTTATCCCCCTTCCGTCCACTCTGGTGTACAAATTCACCCAACCCAGCCGGCTCGGTAATATTTGTAAAAGAAAGCGTATTGGGCACCGTGTTCGTACCTGCCCCATCGCGATTTCCACTACCACATCCTGTCACCCACATGGCTATAACCAGGACCGGGACCAGGTTTCTAAAACAGGGACTGGGCAACGATATAGCCTTTAGGTATTTGCTCACCGCTCAACGCGACCAGATCCACTGCCCTTTGCCAGCTTGGTTACTTCTTCAGGGCTCACGAGATTAAAATCTCCCGGGATGGTTTGCTTCAGGCAGGATGCGGCCACAGCAAATTCCAACGCGTCGCGTGTATTATCTTCGCTCAGCAAACCATAAATGAGTCCGCTTGCAAAACTGTCACCTCCGCCAACACGGTCGACAATCTGGATATCATAGCGTTTTGATCGCGTTGGGGTTTTGCAATCTTTGTCATCATACAACATCGCACTCCAGCCATTGCGGGAAGCAGAAAAGCTCTCTCGCAAGGTAATGGCTACCGTTTCAAAGCCATATTTGGCCTTCAGCGTTTTGGCCACTTGTACATAGCCGGCTTCGTCGATTTCTCCCGTTTCGATGTTGGTCTCTCCTGCAGTCAAACCCAGGCTACGTTCTGCATCCTCCTCGTTTGCGATGCATACGTCCACGTATTCCATCAGCGGATTCATGACGGCTTGGGCTTCTTCGGTTGTCCAAAGCTTTGCCCGAAAGTTTAAGTCGCAACTTATGGTCGCTCCTGCAGCCTTTGCGGCTTTGCATGCGGCAACTACTGCTTCTTGCGAAGTTTTACCAAGCGCCGGCGTAATCCCGGTCCAGTGGAACCAGCGTGCGCCGGCGAATGCGGCGTCCCAATCTACTTCACCTGCCTGCATCTCGCTCACAGAGGAGCCCGCACGATCATAGATTACCTTGGAAGCACGCTGACTCGCTCCGGTTTCCAGGAAATAAACCCCCACCCGGTTACCTCCCCTTACAATGTAGTCGTCTTTAACCCCAAATCGTCTGAGGTGATTAACTGCAGACTGACCAATTTCATGCGTGGGCAGCTTGGACACAAAATAACTATCCAGCCCAAAGTTAGACAGTGCAACGGCTACATTGGCTTCACCGCCACCGTACACCACATCAAACTGATTTGCCTGAACAAATCGACTAAAACCCGGCGTTGACAGCCGGAGCATGATCTCTCCAAAGGATACAACTTTCACAGTGCCGTTCTTCGTTTTTAATGGATTTAAAATCGTTCGCCCCGGTTCTTACTGCTACAATAATAAGTTGAGTGCCGGGATTGGGTTTGGACAAAAAGAAAGTAAGACTGCAGGAAAACAAGCCAGCAGGAAAACAAGGCAGCAGGAAAATAAGAAAGAAGCAACAACACCATAATCATCCTTTCTTCCCCATCCCCCCTTCTTCTCGTCAAATACTTACAAACCTAAGCTTTTTCACTGAACAGGCTGCCTTTAAGAGCCAGTGTTCGCCAGGCTTTGTTTAAGAATTTTCGCGTTTTCTGTCAGTTGATCAAATCGGCCTTCCTCAATTGCGTTTTTATCCAGCAATGCGCTGCCAACACCAACAGCACAAGCGCCGGCAGCAATCCATTCGCCGGCATTTGTCAGATTCACTCCACCCGTAGGCATCAGTTGCAAATGAGGCATGGGTGCCTTAATGGCCTTGAAGTACTTCATGCCGAGCTGTCCTGCAGGAAATACCTTCACGATATCAGCACCTGCTTCGTGGGCTTCCAGAATTTCTGTCGGCGTAAAGCAACCGGGCATGGCTGGCAGGTTATAACGATGCGCCATCTCAATAATCGAGGGCTTGAAAATCGGACTCACGACGTAGCGTGCGCCGGCGTTAATCGCCAGTCTTGCCGTTTCAGCGTCGAGCACCGACCCTACGCCCAGCAAAATATCATCACCAAATCTATTGGCAGTCTCTTCAATGATATGTAATGCGCGCGGCACCGTCATGGTCACTTCAAGTGCCGAAACACCGCCGGCAAGCAATGCATCTATAATTTGCTTGAGCGTTGCAGGGTTGTCAGCACGAATAACGGCTACTGCGCCTTCTTTGACAATCCGCTCTACTATTTGAGATTTGGACATACGTTCCTTGCGTTAAAAATCAGGGGGAATAAATATCTATCTAAAATCGCACATACTTTAGCGTATTACCTGCGACTCATTTCAGGCTTGATGTTTATCGAAAAGCTTGTCCCCAACGTGATTCGAGGATCTCTCGAAATGCAATAACCCAACCCAGCCAAACATTTAGCACATCGTACGTTGATCCATAAGAATCCCCGACCCGGTCGAGTACAAGCCTTCGACAAGCTCAAGGGGACGTATTCCCTCACAGGTCATCGACAACCTTGTCTAAGCAATGCCACAAGAACAAGCAATGAACAAACGATGCGAAATGCCATGAAGTTAAATCAGGGCACAGACATTTGTTCGTAGTTCGCGTGAAAATCGGTGCTTATTGCGCCTTAAAGTTACGAAGTGTTTTTTCTGCACCGTGCGCCATGATTTCCAATACATACCCTGTAACAGATTCTACAAATCCATCCAGCTTATTGAGATTCTGTCCCCAGAATTTCTCGTGTGCACACACACCGGAAACCAGCGACTCAATGTAGGTCTTGCTATGTGGATCTACGGATTCCCACAAGGCATAAAAGTAGCCGGCGTGATCATCACGTATAGGATATGGCTTCCCTTTGTATTCCCCAAAGTAGGCACCATCCTTCTCTGTGGTTGCGCGCATAAATACCAAATACGCAGCAAAGCCAAGACACATATGCTGGGGAAGCTGTTGCTCTTTTTCAACAAAGCTGAGCAACGATGGAATCAGGCGCAATCGCCATTTTGATGTGGATTGTAGTGTAATATCGATGAGCCGGTGACGCAAGAAAGGATTGCTGAACCGTTCGATTACCTGCAGCGCAAATACCGCCCCTCCTTCGACATCCAGGCTCGGGACGATTTCATTTTCAACGACGCCACTAACAAAATCAAATGTTAATGGATTACGCATCATCGACAGGACCGTCGTTTCTCCACTCAAAAACGCCAGAGGCACGCTGACTGTATGTGCGCCATTCAAAATGCGAACCTTTCGCTCTTTGTAAGGCCGCACATCATCTGTAACAATTACACCGGGATCTGCTTCTGCAAAAGAGAGGACTTCCCGTGTTTTTTCATCTGCCTCGATGGGCCAGAGTCGATAAACTTCTGCCGTCGTTATCATGGCATCTTCGAATCGAAGTCTTGCTTCGATATCATCCAGATCCTGCGCAGAAGGTGCTCCCGGCACAATGCGATCTACCAACGTATTGCAAAATGTTACCGCAGACGCCATCCATTCGAGGAAAGCGTCTTCCACCCCCCACGCATTGGCGATCTGGACTACAATGTCTCGCAATGTTGAGCCATTCTGATCGATGAGTTCGCAAGGTAGAACGACGACGCCCTTTTCAGTATCAAACGAAAAAGTTTTTGCCCGCTCATAAAGCACAGCGGTAAGCTTCGCAGGAAAACTAGCCGGCGTAGTGCCAGGAAGCGTCTCTTCGGGATTAAAGACAATGCCTACTTCTGTAGTATTGGAAATGATGATTTCAAGTTGCGGATCCCGGGCAAAGGCTAGTACTTCTTCCCACTGATCATTCGCAGCCAAAACGCGGCTTACCGAGCCTACAACATGAAATTGCTCCACCACCTCTCCCTGATCAATGCCCTGAATGCGCAAGGTATACAATCCGCCTTGCTCATTGAGCATTTGCGTGCGACTGCTGCCTGTGGACCCGACCATTACAACGCGGCCTTCAAATTTTCCTTGCCTGTTTGCCTGGTCTATGAAGTAATCACAAAACCCGCGCAGGAAGCCGCCGGTACCAAATTGCAAGACTTTTTCCGGCATTGCCAACATGGCAGCCGTTGGAAAAATGAGGTCTTCACGATGTTTGAATTTTTCACTCTTTACAAGCTCAGGAGACAGCCGAGGCAGCGACATTGGCTAAATTATCTATTTACGTTTGAATAGGATGGAGTAATTTTACTGAGCAGCAGGAAGACCTTAAATATACCATTGGCTTCAGTATAGCACCTATGGATCCTGAATCAAATTCGGGATACGGCTTTATCTGACATTTCAGACAATGCCTAATAACCAAAGAGGCTTGGAAACCAGAGGCTTAACGCCGGAATGTAGGTAACAAGTATGAGGGCAATAATCATTGCAATGAAGAAGGGCAAGAGGGGACGCACCACCTTCGCAATGGTGGTTTGTGCTACTCCGACCCCCACAAACAATACACTTCCTACTGGAGGAGTACACAAACCAACACACAGATTCAAAACCAATATGATGCCAAAATGCGTAGGATCTATCCCTAGCTGAATGGCTATAGGCAGGAAAATAGGCGTAAAGATGAGCACAGCTGGCGTCATATCCATGAACGTCCCCACAGCAAGAAGAATTACATTGATCATCAACAAGATCAGAATCCTGTTGTCTGTGAGCGCTATAAGTGACTCGGTGACGCTTTGCGGTATGTTTTCATACGCCATGATCCACGACATCCCAATGGAGGTACCAATGAGCAACATCACAATACCCGTTGTGGCTGATGCGTCGAGAATGATTTGAGGCATATCTTTAAAAGATATTTCTCGATATAAAAACCCAAGCACCATAGCATACAAAACAGCTACGGCAGCAGCTTCAGTAGCCGTAAAAACGCCGCCGATAATACCACCAATCACGATAAATATTAGCAGTAAGCTCGGCGCAGCATGAACAAACTTCTTAACAACCTCCAGAAGCGGAATCCGATCTGAAATGGGGTACTTATTCTTGATTGAAAAGAAGGAAGCCACAGCCATGAGCATCAAGCCCACAAGAATACCAGGTACATAGCCGGCGAGGAAAAGCGCAGCGATGGATACGCCCCCACTTGCCAGGGAATAAACGATTAGCACATTGCTCGGAGGAATAAGTAATCCTGTTGTTGCAGCAGTGATATTTACGGCCGCACTAAAATCCCGGTCAAAACCTTCTTTCTCCATGCGTGGCCCCATAACGCCCCCGATCGCAGAAGCAGCGGCAACAGCTGAACCTGAAATTGCACCAAAGAGCATGGAAGCCACAATATTTACGTGTGCCAATCCTCCCGGCAGGGTACCCAGAATCGACTTTGCAAAATCAATGAGCCGGCGCGCCAGCCCTCCACTGTTCATTAATTGCCCTGCCAGTATGAAAAAGGGTATCGCTAAAAGAGAAAAGCTATTGAGCCCCGTGGCCATTCGCTGCGCGGTTGTCGTGAGTGCCGGCGCCACCTGGATGCCAGTCAACATTGTAACCATCGTGGCAATCCCAATCGAATAGGCAATAGGCACACCCAGAGCCAGCAAAGAGGCAAATGTGATTGCTAGAACTAAAACATCAAACCATTCCATAACAAAAGGGAGCTCAGTCTACATTAATACTTGGAGATGACAGCGAAGCATTGCTGTCAAACAAGGCGGGCTTGCCAGCCATAGACCGAAATTCGTCTATGATAAACAGGATGGCATAAAAAGCAATCAACAATCCACTGATGGGCAAAATCAGATAAACATATCCAAGGGGCATCTGTAATGCAGCAGCCGTTTGCCCCAGAAACAACGTGATTGTAACCAGCCGAATCCCGCCGAACACCATCACAGTCAGAGCGAACAGTACGGTACAAACCAGAATGAACAAATTGAGATAGCTTTTCCGTTTTCCTTCCAGCTTATTTGGCAGGATATCAACAGCCAGGTGCATTTTCCTGCCGGCTGCATAACTTGCACCAAGCAATCCCACCCACATCAACAGAAAGCGTGCAAGTTCTTCTGTAAATGAACTCGGGTCGTTTAACACATAGCGGGAAAAAACCTGCCATAGCACATCAATGACCAGAAGAGACATCAACACCACCAGTATCCCGGATAGTGCCTTGTCGACAAGAGATTTTAGTTTTACCATGCTTGCAAGGCGATAAGTTCAATACTATAAATTCAAAAGGGCACCAGTTCAGCTTGCTTTACCAGGCTGTATACTTGCTCAGGGCTCATATTTTGTAATGCCCCTGCGCGCTAATTAGTCGGTGGCACGAATCCGCTGGATGAGATCATACACAGCGGGCTCGCTTTTAAAAGACTCATAAATAGGCGCTACGCTTTCCACAAAGGGCGCTTTATCTGGCCTGATAATTTCAATGCCGGCTTCCTCAAGCGCTAAAAGGGCTGCATCACTGGCTTCCTGCCACAATACTTTCTGAACCTGCGCAGATTCATCTGCAGCTTCCTGCAGCCAAAGTTGCTCTTGCGGGGTGAGGGCCTCCCAAACAATTGTGCTAACCAGCAACACGTCCGGAATGGTGGTATGCTCATCGAGCGTATAATATTTACACGTTTCGTACTGTCGGGATGTATACAATGAGGGCGGGTTATTTTCTGCACCATCCACAACGCCTTGTTGAAGCGCTGTATAAAGTTCACCCCACGAAATAGGTGTTGCAGCGCCGCCCATGGTATTGACCATCTCAACCTGCGTTTTGCTTTCCAGCGTGCGAATTTTCAGACCGACAAGATCAGCCGGCGAATAAATGGGTTTATCTACCGTATAGAAACTTCTGCTGCCGGCATCATAGTACGCCAAACCGCGAAGCCAGTATTTCTGACTGGCAAGCAATAATTCTTTACCAATTTCGCCTTCCAGGACCCTGAAATGATGGTCGCGATCTTTGAAGAGATAAGGCACACTGAAGGCTTTATAACTAGGCGCAAAACTCTCCAGCACCGCTGCGGTTACTTTTGTCATACCCAAACTACCCAGTTGAAGCAATTCCAAAAGCTCTCGCTCTGTACCTAATTGCTGGCTTGGATAGATATCCACACGCATTTTCCCGCCAGACTTCTCGGCAACCCGCTCCGCCATAAACACCATCCCCTGATGCACCGGATGCACCGGATCCAAACCATGACCAAGCTTCACAACGGTCACATCACTTTGGGCTTTACAACCTGCAAATAGTAAAAAGACAACAACAACTTGCAAAAACCTGCTCATCTTCAGGAATCTCATACAGGGATTAAAATCTTCTCTGGGCGGACAAATCTGGTGGATTGCCAGTTTAGGCAGATCGTTGTTGTGATGCAAGCGGGAAGATGCTTTCTGGGTTCAAAGTTTTGACTTTAATGTTCTTAGCTCGACTTTGTCCTTTTGGACAAAGTCTCGAATATCGAACACCGATCAAGCAATGTCCAATTTTGAAGGGTTTTTAAGCGCTATCTCGATGTTAGACCTACCTTTTGAGTCTTCGCCGTTTAATTTATCCAGGTCTGCTTGGTAAACCGAGACGTATAAATAATCGAAAAAGACCTTGGTGGCGCTAAAAAGAGGCTTTGACAGTTTCTTATTGGACAAAGTCGAGCTTAGAACCTGTTGAGATTTAATCTTCACATTGAGAACCTCAAATCTCAACGGTTTCTTAATCAGAAGAATTTTGGTAGCGTATGAATTCGAGGGCATCAATTTCAAGCAATACGCCGTCATCATTCCCTTCGATCATGAATT
>JBGCEN010000213.1:0-2589 GCA_045106435.1 Rhodothermales bacterium | reverse complement strand
ACTCGTAATAGCCGCGCTCAAAATCTGTTTGATCCTGCTTGTTAAATCCTTCTTTCTGAATTGATTCTACAAGCACAACAGATTCATCGCTGAGCCGTCTTTTGAATGCCTCGTTATCCATAACAATAAGCGCCAAAAACGCCACCGTACAATACACCCCAGTTTTCAGGATCGAACCACTTGTAGGTGCTGAATCGAATATCCATTTTCGGGAAGATGCGAACTGTAAAGCAACACCAAAAACAATGAGCCCGATTAAGCCGCCAATCACCAACAGGTATTCACTGATGCTTTCATGACTTGCAGCTTCTACAGTCATGAAGAAAACCTCAATGCTCGGGCTGCTCCACAGGTACCACAAAACAGAAATGAACACAAACATACCCACAACCTTGGACGACAAGACAAAGGCGTCACGAGTTGACCAGGCTTTTTTACCCAATACTTTTTTCGGCGGATTCTTGATCTCACGTAGCGAGTTCACAACCACAACCAGACCAAGTATGGCCCAAAACAGGCCATCAGGTACGGTAATAGGAAAGCTTGCCTGCAGCCAATACCACTGGTAAGAATGCAAAATCCAGGTCATTAAGAAGACCAAACTTGTAGCGACAACCAATGCTGTGGTTGTCCCAAAGCGGCGTAAACGAATAAACGCTGGATAGAAAAAGATCTTCATCATGAAGTCTTTCCAGTAGATGTTAATCCGACGCCAGTAATCACTGAAGCTTGAAGCCAGGTAATACAGGTGATGGGTTTCAGGCAGGTTCATGCCGAACAGGCAGAGAATCCCTACAATCAAGTGGAATTGACCGGAAATGCGGAGATACAGTAAATATGTTGTGAGCACTGCCTGTACAAAACTCCACAACCCTTCTACTTCTCCCGGAGAAATGAGCAGGTGCGTATAAACAACGCGATACAGAATGAGCTGCACGGCGCCTCGCATCATCCAAAGCATCCCCTGCTGATAGATCATAGCAGGATCGGCATTGTAGTAGGTCCGTTTGTACATCCTGTAATCCACAACAGGGAAAAGCGGGAAACAGACGTTTGGCAGCAGGAAGAAGTACGACAGACGCGTCCAGATCGAGGTGCCCGGCTTTTCATCATCCAGGTCGTAGAGATATACGATAAGCCTGAACATAAATATAGAGCCAAGGATCGGTAGTACCAGCGCGCTATATTCAGAAACGATGATATCGCTTCGAAAAAGCGCCAGCACTCCTACGATGCCCAATAAGAGCACAACCCGCATCCAAAGGGCCACAGGAATATGACATACGCCAATCATTACCAGGCCAACGCCTATAACAATGGCTGCCCCCATAGGGCCCAAAACGCTAAATATGGCTGCAAGCGAAAGGATGAGAAAGAAAGGCATCCTAAAACGCAGCGGTAGTACGGCATGGATTAAAAATCCACCGACGATAATTGGGGTAATACTGGAAAACCCGAATGCTTCTTCTATGCTGAATAGATTGACTACAACGTAGAAGAGCCCTAGCTGCAACGCCATCAAAAAATAATCGCCAAGGCTGATATCACCTAAGCGAAAGCTAAATAATGATCCTTGCGGGCCATAAACAGCCGAAGAACCTGAAGAACCTGTAGAAACTGGCTTCTGCATCTGTTATAAATTACTTCGAGATAGCGCGGGAAGAATTATTAATATTGCGCCTATCAATTATTCGGATTAAACCTTCCTCAAATGAATGTATCAGCTTGAATAGGACAAGATTTAAGGGGGAGGTGTTTTTATACAGAACTGACACCACGATATCGTTGCAAGTAGCCTATAGCGCGGACAAGATGCCATTCCGCTTATTCAACGATTTGATGACGTAAAGCAGCTATAGAAAGGAGTCATCGAAGGGATGCCGGCTAACGGCTTTGCGAGGCGCTTTGGTATGGGTATTAAAAGAGGATTTTTCAGAAAACACCAAGGTTTTCAGAGCATAGCACCTATAAAAAAACCATTTCACAATGCATCGTGAAATGGTTGTATGATTGTGAGGTGGCCGGCAAGTAGCGATTCTGGCCCCTGCAGCACCCTAATCGTGCTGCAAACAATCGGCAGGATTTATTCTCGACGCTTTGAACGTCTGAAATCCAACAGTTAACCAGGCAATTGCGAGCGTAATAAACGCAGCACCTGCAAAATACCACCAGGCCAACTCTATCCTGTACGAAAAGCCTTCAAGCCAGTACTTTGCCAGGAGATAGCTGAGAGGTAATGCAATGGCTATTGCAATTGCGACCATTTTTGTAAAGTCGCGAGACAGTAAGCTAACCACGCCCCATGTTGAAGAGCCCATAATTTTTCGGATGCCAATTTCTTTGGTTCTTCGTTCAGCCGTGAATGCTGCCAATCCAAACAAACCAAGACATGAAATTACAATAGCCAATCCTGCAAAAAACCGGGAAAGAATCGAAATCCGCTGCTCGGATTCATACACTGCCTGATAATCTTCATCTACAAAACTGTATTCAAAAGGGAATCCAGGATTGAATGATTCAAATATATCCGCGATTTGCCCAACAGTAGCCCTTTCGCTTCCAGCCCGAATTTTGATGGAGATCACGTCT
>JBGCEN010000212.1:0-14438 GCA_045106435.1 Rhodothermales bacterium | reverse complement strand
CAGTCATTTGAGCCGGCGTTAAATCAAACTTGGCGATTTAGCTAAGTTGCACTTAATGTATTACGGTCTCTAAATCCTTTGAAATAGCCATTTTGAGCTATAATCATTGAAAGAAGCCTTGAAAAACTGACCGGACCATTGATTAGATAATTGGCTTGTGATATCACTTGTACAAAAAAAGAAAAACCACGCTGACTTGACAGCGTGGTTTTTCTGATAAAAGTATATCCTGACTGAGGCGTTAATCTAGCGGGTAGGATACCAGACAAGGAGGCCATCACGCCCCAGGTATCCGTAATTTGTCAGGCGATTGTTTTCGTTGTTCGGATCTGTTTTTTGGATAATGACCTGAGCAACGCCTTTTTGGAATTCAGATACTTCATCGTAATCAGCCTTGCCGATCAGGTTACCTGATTTGTCGATAAAGCCCCAGAAGCCATCAATTAACACAGCAGCTCTTCCTTCAGAAAATCTGCGGGCATCTTCAAATTGAGGTTCAATCACAATGCGGCCGCTTTTATCAGCGTAGCCGTAGGTATTGGTATTCTCACGAACCGGGACAAGACCGTCTCCGAAGTTGCCGGCTTCGATATAACGTGGCGCAATAACCGTATTACCTTTGGTATCAATGAAGCCCCAGCTATCGCTGATTTTAATCGCCGCAAGCCCATCGTAGAATCCGCGGGCTTCAGCATATTGAAAATTGATCGACATATTTCCCTCATCATCCATGTACCCGTACTGATCAGTATCAAAATCCTGAACGAGCGCTAGGCCATTTGAGAAATTATTCGATTCGATATCTTCGAAATCATCGAGTTCAGGCGTATTGATCGTGCGGACTACCTCGCCAGTAATATCGATGTATTCCCAGTCGAAACTCGCGGTAAGTACAAACGCCCGGCCTTCTTTGAAACTGAGTGCTTCGTTGAATTGTGGATTAATGGCAAATGCGCCGGATTTATTGATGAAGCCCCAGCGGCCATCGATTTCTACAGCAGCAAGGCCCCCCTGGAATTGCCGGCCGTTTTGAAAGCGGGGTTCAATAACCCATTCACCGTTCGGGTCAAGATAGCCTACACCGCCATCTCTTACGCGGGCGAGGCCTTCGGAGAAATATTGTCCGCTATCAAACTCTGGCTCGATGATGATGCGGCCATTGTCATTAATAAAGCCCCATTGTCCTTCAATACGAACAGGAAACAGGTTGATGCCATCACTGGATGACTCGTCATCTGAACTGGTCAGATCACCGAGGAAATCACAACCTGTCAGTGAAAAACAGGTCATAACAATCAATAAGAGGGCTGGAGTGGGATGTAGAAAAAAACGTTTCATTTTTATTAAAGCCTAAATATCTATATCAACGCTTGAAGCAGAAGATTTTAATCAAAAGGGGCGTAGTTAATCGCCGCACTAATTCATTGGAAACCATACATACTCGCCGGCGCGATCGATGTAGCCAATTCTTGGGTCGTCCTCGATATTGCCAAAGAAGACCCTGGCCAGGCCGCCGTTGAATGATTGGGCGCCGTCAAAACTGCGCTCCATAGCCACGCGTCCAGTGGCCTTGCTCACAAATGTCCAGTCGTTGTTGAGTCGGACAGCTGCCATCCCTTCGGAGAATGGTTGTGCTTCATTAAATTCGCCAAATACAACGATGTCGCCTTTCTTATTCACAAACTCGAAGCGGTCGTTTACTTCTACAACAGCCAGTCCTTCAGAGAAATCTTCAGCGAGTTGGAATTGCGGAGAGATGACGGGTTCACCTTTTGTGTTGAGATATCCCCAGCCTTCACCTGTTTCAAAAGGTGCCAGCCCTTCAGAGAAATTGCCCAGGGACTGTACCGTTAAGCTCGGCTGAATAGCTACTTCGCCTTGTCTGTTGATATATACCCAGCCATTGAGCCCTTCAACTGCAGCAAGTCCTTCTGAAAACGGACGTGCATCGCTGTAGTTCGCCGGAATAATGACTTCGCCCCGGCTGTTGATATATCCCCAGCGGGTATCAAATCGTACAGCTGCAAGACCTTCAGTGAATCCTTGCGCCAGTTCGTACTGCGCAGGAATCACTTCTGCACCTTGCTTATTGATGAATCCATAAAGATCATCGAGCGCCGTGCCGCGCACAAAGGCGAGGCCTTCGGAAAAACGGCCGGCTACCTGATACTGTGGCGCAATGGCCGTACGAACCTCTTCTGCTACATAACCCCATACAGCACCTTCCTGAACTGCAGCCATGCCTTCAGAAAAATCGCGTGCGTTATCAAAGCGGGGATTAAAAGTGATCCTTCCCAAACCGTTGATATATCCCCAGGCACCGTCAATCTTGACGGGATGGAGAATGTTTGGATCGCCTTCAATGGATCCTTCAGAACCTGAAAACAGGTCACATCCGGAAAATCCAACAACAAGAGATAAAAAGACGAAAGGGAGAAGCATTCGGTTTTTCACGAATGTGGTAATTCTAGATTTCATTTTTAACATTTAACAATGTCAGGGGACTTGAATAATTATTACTACTATTTTCAGGCAAGAATGCCCGCGTGTTGCAATTATATGTATTGAGATAAAAATTGAATGCTGGATGATGGAAAGCGCTTGAACATGGCCAATCCACCATCCAGCATTGTCTTAATGCATTAATATGTTAGTGCATTTATTTAAAACATACTTTTATCACTTAACCAATGTCATTTTGCGTGTTTGCGTGCCAGAAGGCGTCGACAAAACATAGACGTAGGTTCCGCTTGGCAGATTGCCGGCTTCGAAGCTTGCTGAATGCTGACCTGCGGCGTGATGTTGTCCATTGACGAGCGATTTAACCAACTTGCCATCAATGCTGTAGACATTCAGTGAGACAGATCCAGGCTGGCTCAGGCTATAACTGATGTTTGTGGTTGGATTAAACGGATTAGGATAGTTCTGTTTCAATTCAAACGATTCTGGTACATCGTTCGTCTCGTTGTCTACCCGGATCTTGTTCTCAATGAAGTCGATGCGTGGGAAGGATGCTCCAAGGAGTTCATCTACTTCGTTGGGCGGCAAACCAAACCAATCCTGAAGGATTGACGCACTTACTGAACGGCCGTCTGTAAGCGGTGCAGCGTCTCCACCATACAACTGACTAACCAGGTCAGATTGCTCGCCATAAACGCCACGTTTTACGCCTTTACCTGCAAACATGAGCGAACCACCAGCACCATGGTCTGTGCCACGAGATCCGTTTTCGTTCAATGTTCTGCCAAATTCAGAAAAGGTCATCACGAGGACATTTTCATCGAGTCCATCGACTGCCATGTCTTCCATGAATGCAGAAATTGAGTCAGCCAATGTGCCGAGCAAGTCTGCATGCCGACCTGTTGCCTGTCCCTGATTAGAGTGCGTATCAAAACCGCCAATGGACACAGAAATGATGCGCGAACCGAGTCCACCTCGAATGAGGCGAGCAGCGGCTGCCATGTTCTGGCCCAGTCCGTTTGGATAGTTACCAGCCAGATTGCTACCAGCATTTGCCGCGTTCTGGATTGATTGAACGTAGCTGAGTGCTGCGTTTGCTACCGAGCGTACGTACTTGACAGGATCTCCAAATTTGTAGGGGTCCAATCGCGTATCTCCAGCATCAAAAAGGCCTCGACGTGCAATTTCCTCGATGAACTGGGAGTCGCCAAGGCTTACGCCCAGGTTGCCATATTCACTTTGGAACAGCGACACAGGGCCACCGATGCGAACAGCCATTGGATGGGTAAGTGGAGCATTCAGCCGGTCAATGACATTGGCTGCATATCTTCCCCAGATACCTGTATTGAAATTTGGGTTCTCGCTTGCCCCAATACCGTTTCCACTACCGGTTGCCCAGTTTACTGTGCCGGCAAAGTGAGAGCGTGTTGAGTTGGCGTATCCAGTGTTTAGAACGGCACCAAATTTATTGTTATTCCAAAGATTGCCAAGGCTTGCCATTGCGGGATGCAGGCCGTGGTCGTTCTCCAGGTTAACGACCGATCCTTTTGGGATAGCAATCGTTGGGCGCTGTACATAGTACTCATCAATTTCGTACGGGACGACCATGTTCAGGGCGTCATTTCCTCCGTTTAACTGCAGAAGTACAAGCACGCGGCCGTTTTCACGCTGGCTATCAAGCGCCTGTAAAATGGGAGACTGGCCAAAGGCGCTTACGGGGGTACCGTTAAGCATCATGCTGGCACCTGCGGCGCCGAGGCCCAGACGCGACATGAAGTCACGGCGTGTCCATTGGGCATGGTCCTTGGCATGGGCCTTTCCATCCTCAAGCCGGCTACCGTGGCGCATCAACTGATCCGCCTCTGTATGGTTACAATTATTATGATCGTGCATGGGATTCAAGTCTAAAAAGTCAATATTCTCTGAAGGAGAGGGGCCAGTGATCCGTTAGTGACAGTTATATCCTGGCACTTCTCTGCTAAGGAGCGCGATGTAGTTCTGTAGAACACGACGCGCGATATCCTTTTCAGCATTGGATCCTTCGACGATGTCGGGCCATTCGTACCAGGGCATATCGCCCAGCATGACTTTTGAGACATTGGATACGAGGCTATTATCTAGCACATTTTGAGGCGGCGGTGTATCTGGGTCGCCTGCGAATGGGTCTGGCACTTCGCGAATACTCGCCAGGTCCAGCGGAATGGGGATAAACGTTCTGGCTAAATCTTCTGCAATTTTGAAGGGATTTGCCGGATCGGATACTTTAATGGCTACCTCGATAGGATCAAAATCACCAGCAGCGCCACTTGTGAGGTCTGCAATGATATCCCAACGGGCAGGGAGAAGGCTTGTTGTAAGCCATTTGAAATCACCACGCGCTCCTGCGGAGTCAGGCGGGTTAATGCCTGGCCAGCCGGCTACGTTTGGCGGATTGAGTAATTCCATCGACATGGAGCGAGGCTCCAACTGCTGACGAACATACTCGAGCACCTGCTCTGTAGGCGCAGTTTCTGTTTCATTCAAGAACCCAACGAGGAAATCGATAGGACTCTTCACGCGAGAACCATAGTACCCGGTTGAAAAGAATCGTGTACTGGTTAACAAAGCCCTGAGCACAGGCAGTAATTCGTAATCGTTATCTACGAAAATCTGCGCCAATTCCTGAATAAATGCTTCGTCGGGTTCTGGATTGATAAAGTATGTATAGAACTTACGTGAAAGATACTGGCCTATCTGGAGGCCACGTTCTTCGAACAAAAAGTCTATAAGCCGGCCGTACTCTTCTTCAGGATCAGTACTGCCAGGGAAGCTTTTGCCAAATACCGTTTTGTTACCGGAGTCGTGGAGACTTGGTTTTGGATCGGTTCTGAATCGGTCTTCATCAACTTGCCATCCTGTCAGAATTCTGGCGAGTTGGGCAATGTCTGCTTCGGTATAATTGGGTGCTCCATTGGAGTCGAACTGTCCCATGGTAAACAATTCGAGAAGCTCACGTGCATAGTTCTCATTAGAACCAGCCGGCTGACCTTCTCCATTTGTCGTCGGGACATTGGAGTTGTTGTCCAGATAGAAAAGCATTGCAGGGTCAAGGCCTACATCATAGATCAGGCTCTTGAAGTTTCCGAGCGCGTTTATTCGTAGTAATTTGTAGTACGTATAACCGTAGTAAGGTTTGTCGTAAACCGAGTATCCGGTAACGAGGTGATTGTGTAGCACGAGGGTTATTTTTTCGATAAACCCTTGCTCTTTCATGCGCCAAATCCACTGACGCTGAACGTCATATAGATCGTCTATATCACCGTCGTTTTTGTTTTTGTACCAAGCCGGCGCTTCTGGCAATGCATTCTCTGCAGCTTCCTGCAGAATGAAATCAACAGCATCTTGTGCTGTCAGGCCTATAAAGCCATTAACTCTGCGTAAGCGAGCACCAAATTCGGTACGTGTTACAAGGTGTCGCGCGTCTTCACGAGTTAAAGGAGCTGTATGTGGATCAATAGCAGCAGCAGTTGATGAGGGGACGGACTGCGGCTTCGCTTTGTCTTCTGTTAGTCCGAGGAAGCTTCGTCTGTTCATGGACATCCCAAGATTTTAGTGGAGAGTTTTGTAAGGAGAGTGCTAGGGCCTCATGTAGTGGAGGGGCGCACCTTGGGGGAAGGAGAGGGATGAACTAGCCAACACATATACCCCTTTCCATCTACTGTGCCAAACCACTCGTGAATTCAGATAAAAAATTAATTTTTAGTTCTGATGCGGGTCCTTTTGAAGCGAAAACATATGGCGCTGCCATGTAGAACGGAAGCAAGCAGGCGCCGGGTACACAGTGTAATTTATATCTGCAATATAGCTTAATTTGGATAAAAATTAAGCTTTTCCTTCTTGTGGGGAAAATAAAAAAAGGAAATCAGCAGGTATTAAATGTATCGGGAATCGGTAGTATCAGCGTGGAAATAATAAATCTTAAATCTTCTAAAAAAAATTCACGCGGTACGGCAGGAATGCCAGATTTACTCGAGAAGTACTACTGAAAATATGATAAAAGCCAATCCAGCCAAAACGGGTCCCAACTTGAGCATGTCAGTGAGACTTGCAAGTTAGGGGCCAAAATCTACATGATTTTGGGTGCCGTACTGGCTGGTTATATATTTCAGCCGATGGTAGTGAACCCAGTATACTTATGGAGCACTTTGGGGATTGTTATGGTGCCGTCTGCTTGCTGGCCATTTTCGAGCAGCGTTCCAACAATTCTGGGCAGTGCAAGTGCACTTCCATTCAAGGTGTGCACAAAACTTGTCTTTTTCTCACCTTCCTTGCGGTAGCGGATGTTCATGCGGCGTGCCTGGAATGATTCGAAGTTAGATATTGAAGATACTTCGAGCCATCTTTCCTGGCCGGCAGACCAGACTTCCAGGTCGTATTTCTTTGCTTGCGTAAAGCCCATGTCGCCTGTGCACATCAAAAGCCTTCTATACGGTAAGCCTAGCTTGTTTAAAAGCAGTTCAGCGTCTTCTCTCAGGCTTTCCAGCGCTTCATAGCTTTTGTCTTCTTCAACAAACTTAACCAGCTCTACTTTGTCGAAGGCATGTAATCTGTTCAGGCCTCGTACTTCTTTACCATAAGAGCCGGCTTCTCTTCTGAAGCAGGGCGTGTAGGCACAGTACTTAATGGGCAAGTCTTCTCTTTGAAGAATTTCGCTGCGGAGGAAATTGGTTACAGGCACCTCCGCAGTAGGAATTGCATAAAATCCGTCTCTCGGCATTTCATACATCTGATCTTCTTTGTCTGGCAATTGGCCCGTTCCCATGGCACTGTCTGCGTTGACAAAGACAGGCGGCAGCATTTCTGTATACCCACCTTCAGTTGTTGCTATATCAATAAAGAAATTTATTAACGCACGCTGAAGTCTTGCTCCCTTGCCGATCATGAAAGGAAAGCCGGCTCCCGTAACTTTTGCTCCACGCTCAAAATCCAGTAAGCCGTGCTTATCAGCCAATTCCCAATGGGGCAGGGGGGGGAAGTCAAAAGTAGGGAGTTCATCCACTTGCCAGGCTACCTGATTTTCATCTGGTGTAGCGCCAACCGGTACGGTCTCGTGAGGAATGTTTGGTACCTCAAGAAGCAGCGTCTGTAGTTTCTCGCTTAATTCCTTAGACGATTCCTCCAGGGTTTTTAGCTCATCCTT
Organism: Rhodothermales bacterium; assembly: GCA_045106435.1. GTDB lineage: Bacteria > Bacteroidota > Rhodothermia > Rhodothermales > JAHQVL01 > JBCCIM01. Next base: position 6,799 of record JBGCEN010000212.1, on the reverse strand, counting down.
GAGTGCTATGGACTCGGTCTTTTTTAGTTCAGCCTCATCTTTTTTTCCTTCACGGAAGAGCTGTCCAATCTCTTTGGCAAGACCGTTTGTTACCGTTTGTACTTTTTGCAAAGCGGTAAGAACCTGGCGTCGTTCGGTATCCAACGCTAAAATTTGTTCGATAAGGTCAGTTACTTTATAACCTTTATCAAGCATAGCCTGGCGAACACGGGCTGGTTCGTCACGCAAAATTGAAATATCAATCATTAATATTATGAAGTTGAAACAGGGAGGCCTAAACGTGCGCCAAGATGGGCGAGGGCTTTTTCTACACTTTTGGGTTTAAATCCAAATTCCGACTCTGCTTTCAGAATAATAAAGCCCGTTTTTTGCGGACGTATTGCAGTTTGACTGAAGGATGACATATCTGCACGATCTATAAGCGACGCATCTAAATCAAAAACAGAAGCTACTATTTGGACAAAATCATACATAGATAAAAAATCCCGGCCTGAAAGATTGTACACACCATTCTTTTCATATCTCACCAATCTCTGTAACCCTTCAGCAAGGTCGGGCGCGTAGGTTGGTGTCCGCCATTGATCGTCTACGATGCGTATTGTGTTCCCCGATGAAAGCTGATTGATCGCCCAAAGTACAATATTAGACCGCCTCAGGTCATCCCCTGTGCCGTAAACAAGAACGGTCCGGGCAATTGCCCAATTTCTTAGGCCTGCCTTTCGAATGGCGTTTTCAGCCGCAAGTTTTGATCTGCCATAGAAGTTTTGCGGATTGGGCCGGTCTTCTTCTCTGTAGGGCCCATGTTTGCCGTCAAAGACAAAATCGGTTGAGACTTGAATCAGTTTGGATGTGTGTTGTTTACAGCGCCGTATAATGTGCTCTACGGCATCACAGTTAATATCCCAGCAAGCTTGCCTTTCCTGTTCACATTGATCCACATTGGTTAATGCTGCGCAATTAATGACAACGTCGGGCGTAAAATCGATGAATAGATTTTTGACGTCTGTATGGTTGGTAATATCGAGTGATACATATCCACAGGAAGTGGTTGGAAAGCGTGCATCAATATCTCTTCCGGTAGCCAGGATATCATAATCTGCATGCTGGCTCATTACTTTGACCAATTCCTGGCCAAGCAATCCATTTGCTCCAGTTATTAAAACTCTTTTGTATAACATGGTTGCTACTTACTTCAATCTCATCTTGCACTCAGTTGCCTGAAGTCTCAGTTGCCTAAAGTCTCGGCTGCCTGAAGATAGAATAAAAACTTGAGATGTATAAAGCAGGATTGAGCTTTACGAATTGTATATGCGGATTACATAGGTAGGCACTTTTGCCAGATCTTGTTCCTAAGCCAAGCAAGGGGAAATGATTCCTTGCTCGTTTCTCTGTTTGTAGTGCTGCCTGTAATTCAGCTTGTGCCGGCTAAAAGAAATACCTGAGACCTACGGCACCACCTAGCGTAATCTTGCTCTCGGGTATTAATTTTACACCCGGAAGTGCCTGTAGAAAAACTTCAAATTTTTCTGTGAAAAAATTCAATCCAGGCATAAGTGTCGTACTAATTCGAATATCGGACGTTTCCTCATCACCTTCACGCCCAATTTCCAGGCCCGGTCCGATAAAGAATCTCAGCGGAGAATCTGGGATAGGGTATTCATAGGTGACATGCATGCTAAACAGCAGAAATCGCTCCAGACTCCATGAGCCAAGGAAAACTACGCCAATGTCTTTTCTTGCATAGTACTTGAGGGTGAGCCCGGTAGGTGCACCGGCTTGTGCTCCTATACCAATTGCACCTGTTGATTTTCCGATTTGTGCTTGAGCGGGTGTGGGTATCAACATCAATAAAGCAGCAAACGCGCACCAAAGACGGTTACCGCCGGATTTCATCAATGTGTTCAGGCTGATCTTTGTCACTTCCATGGCTATGGGTAAATGGCAGAATGTAAAATCAGGCGTGAAGTACTTTAAACGTACACCTATTGATCAACTACCAGGCTCTTGGGAAGGTCTCCTTTGATGAACTTTGCATCTTTCAATGCCATTCGGCCCGCAACGATAAGACGAAGCTCTCGGCGTTGGGCAGCTGCTGTATAGCGTTCTTCTTCTTCTTCCGTCTCCGGGGCAATGGCCGGCACGGGTGTTGGGCGTGTTTCGTCGTCTACAGCCACAAACGTATAATAGGCCCGGTTGCACTTCCTGCGCGTCTGGTCGACTGCATTCTCGGCCCATACATTGAGCTCAACCTCCATAGACGTGCGAAATGCTCTATTCACACGCGACTCAATGATTACAATTTCCCCTTGTTTGATGGCAGACTCAAACTCAACGGAATCTACAGCAGCTGTGACGCAAATGTGGTTCGAGTGTCGCTGGGCAGAAATTGCAGCACAAATATCCATTAAATGAAGCAATCTTCCCCCCATCATATTACCCAGATTGTTGGTATCGTTGGGTAGTACAATTTCGTTTGTGATGGAGAGCGATTCGCTAACAGTTTTTGCTTTGGCCATACATGGTGGGGGTTATCGGGCTGTTTGATCAAGCATGCGCACAAATATGCGTGCAAATCAGGTTTTCTGCTTTTTCTTCTTGGCAGCGGGAAACAACACATTGTTCAGGATGAGTCGGTATCCTGGAGAATTTTTGTGCAGCGCGAGATCTGTTGGAGGATCACCGACAAAGTGTTGGTAGTCTTCAGGATCGTGGCCGGCGTAAAAGGTGAATGTGCCCTGGCCGAAAGAACCATGCAGGTAACGCACTTCATCGCGCCCGGGCGCTTCAGCAAGAATGACCACGTTGGGTTTGATGTACTTCTTGACGAAATTGGTTGTTTGCCCAATAAATCCGCGGACAGTGGATACGTGATTCTGCGTGAGCATCGTTGGCACCGGATCCCATTTTGCACTAAACTCAAAGATGGTGAAGTAGTCCAGCGCTGGATTTCTCAGCTGGGGAGGAGGAGGTCCTGTGTCGATATCAGAATGTTCGTATTGCTGTGCGTTAAAATTGGGGCGGAAGTTTTGAAAAGCAAACGTCTGTTCAAAATCCAGCTTGGATAATGCATCCGGGTCAATCGGATCACCATCGTATTCAGAGGGGACGATGTCGGTGTTTGCAGCTGCTGAGGCGATATCAAACGTATCTGTGCCCGAGCACATGGCAAAGAGAAATCCTCCGTTGGCAACATATTCTCGAATGGTTTGCGTAACTACAAGTTTTAGCTCGCTAACTTTCCGAAAACCATACCGGCGGGCAGATGCTTCAGCCTGCCGTTGTTGTTCGATATACCACGGCATCGAACGATATTGAATAAATTTACCAAATTGTCCGGTAAAGTCTTCATGATGAAGATGTATCCAGTCGTAATTACTCAATTCACCGTTCATGACATCATCATCATAGACCAGGTCGTATGGTACCTCAGCGTATGTCAACGCCAGTAGAACGGCATCATCCCAGGGGAGCGTTTGTTGCGGAGCGTATACAGCAACGCGCGGTGCTTTTTCCAGGCGTACGAGCGACGTGTTGTTTGCTTCGCTTTCGACTTCAGAAATGATACGCGCTGTTTGAGCACCGCCGATCTTTTCATAATAGACCCCCCTGATGCGTAGTTCTTGCTCAAGCTCGTTGTCCATCGGGAGCAGGAACGAACCGCCTCTGTAGTTTAGGAGCCAATCGAGCGAGATGCTTCGTTTAAGCGTCCAGAAAGCAACGCCATAGGCTTTCAGGTGGTCTGTTTGCCGCGCATCCATTGGGATGAGTATATCCTGTGCAACGGCCGGCCGGCTGGTATAGCCGGCACACATTAACACCATCAACAGCGATAAAAGCAGTTGCTTCTTTAGCATGTCAGAAAGTAATGAAGTCATGAAATTAAATTTCAACAGTTTCAAGGCTCAATTTTGTCCGCTGTGAAAGGTCTGAAATATCGATTACCCAATAACGAAGTGTTTTACAAACCCTTCAATATTCAAAATTCCTTGTTCGATATTCAACTAAGTCCCATCGCCCCTGATTACCCGTATACGATCTCTGGCTTTGGTTGAGAGTAGAGATCCCGGGTAATCTGTAAGTAGCTGGCTGTAGGTTTTTGCTGCAAGCTCTTCATCTCCCAATTCCAGCTCATATATTTCGGCCGCTGTAAATAAGCTCCTGTCAACCAGGAAGCTTTCCGGGTGAATCAGTGGAAATTCCAGAAATGCAGCCAGGGCGGCATCTGTCTGACCCGTTTCACGCAAGGTTGTTGCCTTCAAGAACCGGGCATCATCTGCTAAAGGATGGGCGCCGAATTGCAGGAGTAAAGAATCGAGCTTGGTCAACGCTATGTCAAACGAACGTTGCCTTTTGCTTAAAGCTGCCTGCGCATAAACATTTAACGCAGTGTTCAGCGAATCCGGCCCTTTGTTTTCAAACAAAAGGACCTTCAACTCAATCGCATCATTTGCAATGTCTGTTGAAGTGTTTTCGTTCATCACCTGAGAAAGGGTCAGCGCTGCGTCAAATTCTCCCTGGTAGAAGTGAATAAGTGCAAGCTGGAAACGCGCCTTTTCAGCAAGTTCGCCAAGGCGCAAGCGTTCTTCGAGCCGGTTGAATGTGAGTCTGGCTTTTTCCAGATCTCCCCGCATGACCGAGATTCGTCCAAGGTTAAAGTCAGCTTCATTGGCTGCATTACTGGATGCATATTCATTCCGTACTTCTGTGAGCGTAGATTCTGCATCGCCCAGATTGAAAAACACGTCTTGCTGAATACTGCCAATTCTTTTTAAGACTTCAGGGTAATACGGATGGGTTGGGTATTGCTGCAAGAAAACCTGATATGCAGCATAGGAAGCCTCATAATTTGGTGCAGGGATCCGGTTGTTTGCCTTGTCATAAGCTCTTTCCATCAATTCATTTGCGCGTTGTTCATGCATTTCTGCAACGCCCATCTGTGCTTCTGGCGCCGAAGGAGCCTCGGGATATCGTTCAAGGATTTCACTAAAGGCCCCCGAAGCTGCTTCATATGCGCCGGCATCTGCTGCCTGCTTGGCAAAACTAAATAGCACGCCGCCACTTTCCTGTTCAAGCCTGTCAATTGCCCGATAGACGTTAAACGCTTCGTCGTACTGATCGTTTTCCATGTAGAGCCAGCCTAGCAACTCCCTGAAAGAACGATTCAGCGGTTCATCGCGCACAACGGCCTCTACAATAGGAATCCCTTTATCTAACACGCCTTCCTGATCTATAAACCGCCCAAGCCGGCTGCGTACAAAACTGAGTTGGCGTTCGTTATTGCTGAGTAAAGACAGATATTCCTGCATGGCCTTGTCGTGCGCATTGGTAAGGCTGTAGAGATAAGCGAGATCCATCTGGAAGTGGTCTTTGCTATTCAATTTTTCTCTGCCATATTCCAAAATACTTACGGCGCGTTCAAACAAACGCACGCGAGATAAAGACTGGTAAACCACCCGATATGAATTTACGTGGGTTGGCGCTGTGGCGATTGCCTCGTCCCAGGTGTCGTATGCAGACTGCTCTTCACCTTTTAAAAAGAAGAGACGTGCTTTTTCCGAGAGCAGCACAACGGGATTTGCATCCACTGCAATTCGTTGGTCGACGAGTGCAATGGCCTCATCGTATTGTTTAACGTTCTCATACCCTTCCTTTAGTTTTTCGTAGAATACGTGGGTTGCAGGACTGGCTTCGTAAAGATCTTCCAGTAGAGAAATGGCACGGTCAAACTGGCCGGCGCGTAAATACGATTCTGCTAATTGAAAGCGGGCGACAAGGGTGCTGTCCATTTGCTGGGCCTGAAGCGGCGAAGCGGAAGCAAACAGGAGCGTAAAGAAACTGAACAAAAAAAGGTACTTTACCCGACTCATATTTCAGAGAAAGTGTAAATGATTGAGGGTACTGACCGGTTTTACCCGTCTGCGGATGCAAAAAGCTTAATTTTACAAAAAACCATACAATTAAGCAGAAAGCAAGATGTACATAATTGGTGCCGCATTCACTTGCAGACGATGAAAGCGCCTTTTTGTTTGTGAGAATCAAGGAATTTAATTTACATTGATGGTTTCATGGTTCATCATTGCGCCGATGTGTGTATTGGTTAACACGACACTATATAAAAAATCTATAACCAGGGAATGCGAAGGGATATTGCGGTACTAGGCTCTACGGGATCAATTGGGACGCAAACACTGGATATTGTACGTCTATTTCCGGAAAAATTGAATGTGACTGTATTGGCTGCGCATAGCAATGTGGATTTGCTGATAGCACAGGCAAAAGAGTTTTTGCCGGCATACATAGTTATAGGAGACGAGGCGCGATACGCTGCTGTCAAGCAACGCGTTGGGCAACTCCCCATCAAAGTGTTAGCCGGCGAAGAAGGGTTAAACATTGCCGCAGCATTGCCAGAAGTGCATACTGTTGTGGCCGCAGTGGTGGGTTTTGCGGGGTTGGCGTCTGTGATATCAGGTATCAGTGCCGGTAAAGAAATTGCGCTGGCAAATAAAGAGACGCTGGTTGCGGCCGGCGAAATGGTGAATCAATGCCTTGAAAAGCATCATGGGACCATGGTGCCTATTGATAGCGAGCATTCTGCCATTTTTCAGTGCCTCGTCGGCGAATCTGATGCCCGGATTGAAAAACTAACGCTTACGGCATCTGGCGGACCGTTCAGGACACGACCGCGCGATGCATTTGCAACCATTACAAAAGCAGAGGCGCTTGCGCATCCAAATTGGACGATGGGGGCCAAGATCACGATCGATTCAGCAACCATGATGAATAAAGGGCTGGAAGTGAT
>JBGCEN010000211.1:0-12967 GCA_045106435.1 Rhodothermales bacterium | reverse complement strand
AGAATGACACTTACTCCGTACTTTGAAATCGTTTGTACTTAGCTATTGTGCTTTTAATATCAGCACAGAGCGTTTGGGAATTTCAATCTTTACATCCATCTGCAATAATTCTCCGATGGGTATATCTTCATGCATTGCGTTGAGGGCCATTTCCCATCCATGATCTTTTTCCTGCGATGCGCTGGGAAGCAGAAATGGGACCGGCTCATGAAAAGCATTGAATAAGACCAGGAATGTATCATCTGTAATACAATCTCCCAGTTGATCTTTACGCAGAATTCGGTCTCCTTGCAACATCATACCGATTGTTCTGATCTCGGCATTTTGCCAATCTCCCGCCCCCATCTCACGGCCGCTGGCATGCCACCACATCACATCTTTCAGCCCTGCTTCATCTGTTCTTCCGGTAAGAAAATGGTGCCGGCTAAAATTGGGATGTGTTTTCCTAAAATGGATAACCTTACGCACGTACGTTAAAAACGAGGCCTGCTGTTCATCAAGATCCCAATGATACCAGTTAATTTCATTGTCTTGACAATAGGCGTTGTTATTCCCATGCTTGGTGCGAGACAACTCATCCCCGCCAAGAATCATGGGTACCCCCTGCGAAAACAAGAGGCTGGCAATCATTCCTCTTTTAAGCGCCTCACGATGCTCAATCACCTCAGGATCATTGCTGACGCCTTCAACGCCCATGTTTATGCTATGGTTGTCATTATGGCCATCACGATTCCCCTCCTTGTTTATCTCATTGTGCTTCTTCTCATAGCTTACAAAATCCTGTAAAGTGTAGCCATCGTGTGCCGTGAGGAAGTTAATCGATGCATACGGACGCCGGCCCGACCACTCATACAAATCACTTGAGCCGGCAAGGCGTGTTGCCATATCACCGATCATCCCCCCATCTCCTCTCCAGAATTTCCTGAGCGCGTCTCTATACTTACCATTCCACTCTGTCCACTGCCAGGGAAAACTGCCAACCTGATACCCCCCAGGGCCAATGTCCCAAGGTTCAGCAATTAGCTTGACCTGGCTTAAAACCGGATCTTGTTGAACCACCTGAAAAAAGGCAGACATCATATTGATTTCAAATAAATCGCGTGCTAACGTAGCAGCCAGATCAAACCGAAAACCATCCACGTGCATTTCTTCAACCCAATAGCGCAGGCTATCCATTACAAGCTGAAGCACATGCGGATTGCCTATATCCAGTGTATTCCCGGTACCTGTGTAGTCCAGCAAGTACCGCGGATCACTCGGGTTTTCTTTGTAATACGAAAGATTATCAATGCCTCTAAATGAGACAGTTGGCCCCATGTGATTGCCCTCACCGGTGTGGTTATAAACCACATCGATAATCACCTCAAAGCCGGCAGCATGAAGTCCGCGCACCATCATCTTAAACTCGCGCGCTGCGGCAACGGGGTCTGCCCCTTGTGAAGCCGACGTCGCATAGGATGGCTCCGGGGCAAAATAGGCCATCGTATTATACCCCCAGTAGTTCACCAGCTCCTTTTCAATAAGATGCTCTTCCTGTATCTTTGCATGAACAGGCAACAATTGGATTGTGGTGACGCCAAGGTTTTTCAGATGCTCAATGATTGGCTCAGAAATGAGCCCCAGATAAGAACCTCTGACCTCTTCAGGCACATCAGGATGAAGCTGGCTGATCCCTTTTACATGCGTTTCATAAATAATCGTATCTGCCCACGAAATATCGGGGGACGCATCGTCTCCCCATTCAAATTTTTCTTCAACAACGGCCCCCAATGGCGCCACAGCAGCAGAGTCTGTTGTGGAGAAAGTAATATCGCCAGCGGGGTTGCCGTGTTCAAATCCATAAACGTCCGGTCCCCAATGCATCTGACGCCCGATTGCACGTGCATAAGGATCAAGAAGCACTTTATTGGGATTGAAGCGCAATCCTTTTTCAGGTTCATAGGGTCCGTCTACTCTATATCCGTAACATTGGCCCGGTTTTACATGGGGTAGATAGATATGCCAAACTGGACCCGTTCGCTGATCAAGGGAGACAACCAAATCAGGTGCCACGTTACCAGGATCGTCGAACAGCAATAATTCCACGCTGGTAGCATCTGCACTGTAAAGTGCAAAATTTACCCCAATACCATCCCAGGTTGCGCCTAATGGATAGGGTTTTCCTGGCATCGCCTTCAATGATTGACTATTATCGGTCACAACGGTATCTACGGGATTTGGAAGGGTAGCGTGCATATTTTGAGCTTCTATATAGAATTCATTACTTGCATTACACATCATTGCTTAAGTTATGACGAAAATAACCAAAACAAGATCTATAGTTCTCTGTTGTTCTAAGCAATTCTTCGTGCTTAAACGTACTATTCAGATATAATCATCAAAAGCTTCCTGATTCTCCGGGTTTGACGATTTATCTGATAACCTATTTTCACTTACAACTTACTCGCTCTGAGCCGAATCAAAATAAATTATGCCTTGGATTAACAACACAGAAAGACAGGAATGGCTCGAAGGGCGTTTTAACAAAAGTTATCATAAACTAGGTGCACACCCTGATGATGCCGGCTGCCGGTTTGCCGTATGGGCACCAAATGCAGACACCGTCTCGGTTATCGGAGATTTTAACGGATGGTCAGCAGATGCACATCCGATGGAACGCGATGAAGCCGGCATTTGGACATGCTATGCAGAAGGGATCTCTGCTGGACAACGGTATAAATACCGTATCCGAAGAGGCGATTTCCTGGCGGACAAAACAGATCCATATGCTTTTCAGATGGAAGCGCCAAGACCAGAAGGAAATGACATAGACGGGCTTTCTTCTATTGTTGCCGATCTTTCCCAACATACGTGGCAAGATGATGCCTGGATGAAAAGCCGAAAAGGTCCATCGGGAATCAACGAACCGTTATCCGTCTATGAAGTGCACCTTGGCTCATGGCTAAAAGGCAGCGACGGATATTCGCTTAATTATCGACAGATTGCACAGCCGTTGGCTGATTATGTTTCAGACCTCGGGTTCACCCACATTGAGGTGCTCCCATTAATGGAGCATCCATATTATGGGTCGTGGGGATATCAAACCATTGGCTATTTTGCACCAACACATCGGTATGGTACGCCGGAAGATCTAAAATACTTTATCGACTATCTGCACCAGCGAGGCATAGGTATTATTCTGGATTGGGTGCCGGCGCATTTTGCCGTAGATCCGCAAGGCCTGGTCTTTTTCGATGGCAGTACGCTATTCGAATACGATGACCCGCAGATGAGAATTCACCCTGATTGGGGTACTTACATTTTTGATTACAACAAACCCGGCGTACGTAATTTCCTTATCTCAAACGCGCTCTTCTGGCTCGATGAATACCATATCGACGGTTTGCGATTTGATGCTGTTGCTTCCTTGCTTTACAGAGATTACTCACGGGAGGAGTGGTCACCCAATATGTATGGGGGACGGGAAAACCTCGAAGCAATCGACTTTCTAAAAAAAGTCAACGAAACTGTGTATACCCATTTTCCTGAAGCGCTCATGATCGCAGAAGAGTCGACGGCATGGCCTGGCGTATCGAAGCCAACCTATGACAACGGTCTTGGATTTCTGTACAAATGGAATATGGGCTGGATGCACGACACGCTCAAATACGTCGAAGAAGATCCAATCCACAGGGCCCATCATCACAACAATCTGACCTTCCCGTTATTTTATGCGTTCTCGGAGCAATATATGCTCCCCCTCTCCCACGATGAAGTGGTGCATGGCAAAGGTTCTTTGTGGGCAAAAATGCCTGGAGATGAGTGGCAAAAAGCGGCCAATCTTAGATTGCTCTATGGCCATATGTATGGCCATCCCGGGAAAAAACTGCTCTTTATGGGATGTGAATTTGGGCAGACAACAGAGTGGAATTACAAGGAGCCCATTGACTGGCCATTGCTGGAGCGTCCTCTACACAAAGGAATTCAAGACTGGATAAAAGCACTCAACACATTATACAAAACAAATCCAGCACTCGGACATGACGCCGGCTCTGCTTTTTACTGGATCGATCATACTGACAATCAACAGAGCATTGTTAGTTACGTAAGACATCTAGAAGATGAGCTGCTGGTTTTTGTATTCAACTTCACACCAGTTCCGAGAGAAAAGTATCGACAAGGGATGCCTAAAGCGGGGAAATGGAAGCTTCTGCTAAACAGCGATGCCAGTACTTTTGGAGGCAGTGGGGTTGGAGAGATCAAGGGGTTACTGAAAGTATCCACGAAGCTTGAGCATCAGGGCCAGCCGGCCTCCGCACTCCTTACGCTCCCTCCACTCGGCATGCTCGTTTTCAAGTTTGAGAAATAAAGACTTAATATCCTGTTTAGCAGAACCTGAACAGGCGTATCATGCCCTCATCCTTCACACCCGACTAAACACATCATCGGATGTGCTTCCGGAGTGCCTAAAAAATCGCGTAATCGGCTTTAGTCCCAGCTACGACCTTCAATGACCACATTGAACGAAACTGAATTGAATCGTGGTACCTGGGTCGAGTCTACCGGAGCTGGATAGTCATCAAGATTGATGATCGGCAAATTAGAGGATCCAAGACCTGTAGATTTCACAACGCCAGCACTATTTTCGAGGCCAAGTTTTATCAACTCAGATACAACGCCTTCGGCACGTTGAATACTTATACTGAGATTTTCACGTTCATCGCCACCATCCGTTGCATGCCCCAGAACACTAATAATAATGTTTTTATGACCAATCTTGGCATAATCCAGGAGGACTTTAATAGACAAGTAAATTTCCCGGAAAGCAGGGCGCTGAAAATCTTGCAATTCGTATTCCATTGGCCCAAAGTACACGCTCTGCTGCTCAAGAGAAGCCTCTTCGGCAAGCATAGAACGCTCGTCGAAGATTTCTAAATCATCATCGTTATAGTTTTTAATACCTTGTATCAGGCCGGCCTTAACTCCTGCTTTCTCCTTCCACTCACGAGGGACTCCTTCTCCAGTAGCTCTTAAAACACCATTCGTGATGCTAAGCTCTACGCCTTTGGGTAAAGGCCCAAGATATTGCTTCGCTCGACGAATAATGAGTTCCTCCGACAAAGCGATATAACCAACCCAATTCTGCTCAACCTCTTCCATATCCAGATTGGTAGATGCAAGCAAAGAGTCCGTATCTATCGCAAGCGGATCTTTCATCCCCTTCACAAACCATTTTCCATCTTCTCTTCCTGAATCCAGGATAACAATACCCGCCTGATTCTCAAGCTTATTGAGGTAATCATTCCAATCGATATTGTCTTTGACAAAGAAAATTGCCAGCGCAACCAGCCAGACGGCCAATCCGCCAAGGATTGTCCAGAAAAGAGGTGATATCGGGCGTGTAGGAATTTGATAGTGAGACAGCAACTCAGACTCAAGAATCGGCTTGGTTGCTTCAAATGGTGTAATATCTCCATCAAAAAATGTGAGCGCTGCATTAAACTGCAGATGAATTGAACGGGCGGTCTCCTTCAATACCCGTCTTAATTCAGGCTCAGGTGTTCCTCGAACAACAGCTGCAAGAATTGCTTTAGGGCCTTGCTCAATCCATACAGTAAGCTCACCAACCTGCAAAGTAGCCAGCCCTTCTTCCGCTTTTGTCCCAAAAGAATCTTGTACAAAGTCCTGAATAGCGGTAAGCATACTGGACACCAGCGAACCATCCTGTGCTTTCACAGAATCGGCAACAACGTGTTGCAGCGGCAAACCACTGATTCGGTGGATAAGAAAAACTTGTTCTACACGGTAACGAAGCGTATGGCTCAGTACAACTTCAGAGAATGAGCGTCCACTGCGCATGGCTTCAATTTGCCATTTAATCCCTTGCAGGGAAACGCCATACTGCAGTGCCCATTTTATCGCATTACGCGTCGACCGAAAAGACTCTCGAATACCCCGACGTAGCGCCGGCACAACCAATGGCGAAATACCTTCTACCATGGTCTCGGTATCCTGCTGAACGGTTACATCCAGCGTGCGGCTAAATGTTTGCGAGAGCGCCTTTGCGAGCTTGTCACCCTTTCTAGCATTAATAGAAACGGCTTCAGGGAGATATTTACTAATGGAGTTAAGCTGAGCGTCAGGCGCCTCAAGCTCATCAAGCCGGCGATGTAACTGCATCAACTGATATTGCTCAGGTGCCAACAATATCCGGCGTAACTCCTCGATTTCTTCTTCGGTGAGTTTGTTCAAAATACCTTCTGCACTTGTCCCGCTACCATACACGGCCCCCACAACCTTGGACCCAAGGGGTGTTCGTTTATAGGGATTAACAGGAGAAGCTTCAGACATAACTGGAATCTGGTCCGAATTTACAGTTTAACCTGGTGAGGAGGCGTTCGCCTACTTATAACGTCCAGGCAATATAAAATAGTATCAGGAGTGACTTTAGAATTACAAATCTAATTCTAAAATATCAATTCAGGTATTATTTGCCAGTAACGTACAATATCATTCATACTGCATCAGAGTACTCTCAGACACATTTTGTTCTGCTAAAGAAGCCGAGGAGAGAGGCTTACAATAATACAGAGCTTGATAATATACGTTAATTTACTGCCGAAAAGTATTGTTTTCAATCTTTTCAACAATCTCTTTTCTATTAGGGAATGTCTTTTTCGATTTTGGCAAGCTAACAGAATAAACAACAGGAGAACAAAGCGGTGTTCCATGCGCCCTTCTTCACCATCAACCTTTGGAGCAAAGCACAATGGAGCTATTGGCCCTCTGTATGTAACTCTTTTGGCAGTTTAGCATTGAATAAAAAACTAAGTCGTATTCCAAAATTTTCTTTTTCACCCAACGTTCGTAACGAACCGTACATAAACCGGATGGAAATTTGGCTTTTATATAGGTTTTGATTGAATTCACCACACATCCACACACAACGTGAGTCAAAACCACTACAACCCAAAAGTCAATAAAGCTCCAAAGTTACGATCTGTTTTGAACGCGCTGTTTTGAACACACTGTATTCAACAAAATGTGTCGAACAATTTTGATGCTTTAGCATTCCGGCTTATTGGATGATCTAAATCAGGTTAATCCAAGGATTGCCCCCTTATAGAATATAGTAACGTAAAGCTCTAGCAATGATAGAACCTTCTTCGCAAGATGTAACCCCGAAAGCAGGCTTACAGATGACCCAAAAGAAGATCTGTACCCTAGGCACTTCTGCCGTAGGGAAAAGTAGTCTTGTCGCCAGATTTGTAAAAGGAATTTTTTCTGATAGTTACCTTACGACGATTGGTGTAAAAATTGACAAGAAGTCCTTATCGATGAAGGGCCAGAAAGTGGACCTGCTCATTTGGGATTTGAATGGAGAAGATCGGTTTCAGAAACTCTCCATGAATTATCTTAGAGGCACCGCCGGCTATGTTCTTGTCATTGATGGCACGAGGCGCAGCACACTAGATGCAGCCCTGGCATTACATCACAAAGCGCAGGCAACAATCGGGGCCGTTCCATCTGTTGTTTTAATCAATAAGCTGGATAGAAAAGACGAATGGGAAATAGAGGAGGCTGATATAAACGATTTACAAGCAAGAGGCTGGACTGTACTACAAACAAGTGCAAAGTCAGGCTCAGGTGTCGAAAAAGCTTTTACCTACCTGGCTCAAAAGCTTGTCTAAGGAGAAACCTAGCAGATCTATCCCCAGCTAATCACTGCCATGAATCCTGTACTGTTACCTCCCAATTTGCTTGCACAATTAGACATGGCGGTTTTCCGTCGTGAAAGCAATGGAGCCTTTTCGTTAATTGGCGAAGCCCCACAATGGCTGCGCCAGCTCTACCCGAAATTACCTACTGATGGATCCGCCTGGCATCCAGAGCATCACCTGATCTACCTCGCCCACTTCCTCGAGGAAGCGGAAGAAGTATGGAAAGGTGGTACGGTTGTCCATCATACATCTGATATCTGGACAGAAGAAGATCCTACCGGGAAAGAATGGCTACTCGAAGCCATTGCACTCCGGCTTGATGATCAAGATCTGTTGCTGCTGAAATTCCCTTCGAATGATTTTCAGACGTTGCGCACCATTTATCAGGAGGCAAGAGATCAAAGCCTCAAGCAGTACTCGCTTATGAAAGAGATCGATAAGCGCGAGGTGTTGCTGCACTGTACCGTTCATGATTTGTCTGCCCCTTTAGCCGGCATCCGTGCCAGTTTATGGTTGCTTCATGAAGATAAGATGGTACAACCTGTAGGCGAAGAGTTTGTAGAAATCGGACTGGACCAGGTCGATAAAATGCAGGACCTGATTACCGATACGCTTACGACCTTCTCTACTCGATCCAAACCCCTATTCCAACCCACGGCCGATCTGGAAGACGCACCCGATGTAGCAGTTAGCGTCGGCGAAGTCACGGATGCATTGTCTGCCATGGCTTCCATGAAAGACGTGACCTTCAGGATCTCTTCAGAAGGTCCTGACGAAACTTCCTGGAAGGTAGTTGGCGATCATGCGCGTCTAGAACGCATTCTGTTTAACCTGGTGGAAAACGCACTGCGTCATACAAGAGATGGCTCCATTGTTGTTGTTCGCTTGAGAGACGAAGGCAATTCTATCCGTGTTAGCATCAAAGACCAGGGCAAAGGCGTCCCGGTCGATATGATGAACAAGCTGTTTGAGAAGTTTACACAGGGCGGATCTGATGAGTCGGGCAAAGTTGGACTTGGACTTTACTTCTGCAGAATTACTGTAGAAAGCTGGGGAGGAGAGATTGGTTGTCTGCCGAATCTCAAAGACGGGGCTTGTTTCTGGTTTACCCTTCCCAAAGTCGGCCAGAATGGCGTAGCACGCTAGGTCGGCCTTTGTCCATTTGGACAAAGGCTCGAATATCGAATAATGAATGGCCAATTTCGAAGGGGCTGTTAGGCTTTCGTTATTCCTTATGGCAATTGTGCCTCTTGATCAATGAACAAGGACAAAGCATTCAGGCTTCTTTCAGGCCTGCTCTCCGGTGATTGTTATAACGAGTCTTCTTACGCCACCATAATCTCGGTGCTCGCATAGATAAATTCCCTGCCATGTGCCCAAATTGAAGCGTCCGTTTGTGATTGGAAGCAGTAAGCTACTCCCTAACATAGAAGCTTTGATGTGCGCCGGCATGTCATCAGGCCCTTCCATTGTATGTTTGTAATAGGGCTCATTTTCAGGCACAAGTCGGTTAAAATAAGCTTCCATATCCTCCCGCACGTCTGGACTCGCATTCTCATTTAGTGTTAAAGATGCAGATGTGTGCATAATGAACACCTGCGCCATCCCCACAGAATACGTGCGAAGCTCTGGTAGCTGATCTACTATTTCCCGTGTAACCAGGTGGAATCCACGCGACTTTGGCGACAATTGTATTTCACTTTGCGTCCACGCCATTTTGCTCTGTTGTGTTTACTCTACTATTGCGTTTGTTCAACCAAAAACCAAACTGAGTTGCCCAAACCTTATGCCAGCCAATAAGATCTTACTGAATCTGAAGTAACTTGTGGCTTTGGATACTTAATCGCCACTTAGGGTTTTCCAGGCAGTAGTTTAACGTAAGCTGTGTATTTTCCTCCAGCGCAGGTCCGTCCATTGGTTGGAGAAAGAAATGATCAAAAGCCAGTCCTTCAAACGTCTCTGGCGCAGCCCCTTTCTGAGGATACACCAGCTTTAGCTCATTTCCTGATACAAGAATTGTTTCAGCGCCGGCTTTGGGGCTTACACAAATCCAATCCAGTCCATCTGGCGGCAAGACCGTCCCGTTGGTTTCAACTGCTACTTCAAATCCTCTTGCTTTCAAAGCCTTGATGAGTTCATCATCCAGTTGCAACAGAGGCTCTCCTCCGCTACATACTACATACTTGTTTCTTTTACCGGATGGCTCAGCAGCCGTATCAGGTACGGGCCACATATCGGAAACCTGATCAGCTAGAGATTTGGCGCTACCGTACTTCCCTCCCTCCGAACCGTTCGTACCAAAAAAATCAGTGTCGCAAAACTGGCAAATGGCTGTAGCCCTATCCTGTTCTCTGCCTGACCACAAGTTACACCCTGAGAAACGCAGAAACACGGCCGGCCGGCCGGCATGCAAGCCTTCTCCCTGCAGTGAATAGAATATTTCTTTTACGGCATACGCCATTTTAAATTCGATCTCCTGATAACCACACGTACATATTTGAAGTCACATCTTACCGCATCCAGATTACTTTGATTCGCAGAGAATAGTTGAAGACTAGCTGGTTCTCTGACAAGTTGAAATTGTCAGTTACAAATAGATAGGGAGACAGGAAGAAAGGAGGACTATGATATATATCCTCTCGTCTTACCTTCTTCCAGTCAAATACTTACCCGACTCTATAAACTTGTTACCGAACCAGGCCCTGCGGGCAACCTGAGAACTTTCCTCCTTATTGAATCATTGTAAAGGGAAGCTTACTATTATCATTGGTTGCGATGCCGGTTTTTTTACGACTCCGTGTGTTTAACCAGGAATCTAAGTGTAGTATATATGCACTTAGCACGTTATTGGTCTTCCCCATCCGTTATGCGCATAAATTGGATATTATTTCTCCTATTATCCGGCTCATTCCTGTGCTTAAAACCAACGCCTGCACAAGCACAAGAGCCGGCCTTTATCGGATGTGATGCTGTTCTTCAAATTCCCCGCACCGAATGTATTGCACTTATCACATTATTTAATCAGACAAACGGAATAAAGTGGGCTGTAAGAGGAGGTTGGGGAATCTTAAGTAACCCTTGCGACTGGGTAGGTGTAGTCTGCAATTCCCAACCTTGGCCAAGAAATGTTGTACAAATAGAACTTGTCAACAATGATTTAACTGGAAGTCTCCCCGTCGAACTTCCTTTCCTTACCGAATTAACACATCTTGTACTAGAAAACAGGCCTAACTCAGGTGATCTACTCCGTATGGGAGGGACCCTCCCGCCGGGTATAGGTGAATTGTCAAAATTAGAAGTCCTTAAACTTGGTCACAACGAAATCACAGGCTCAGTGCCAGACGAATACGGCAATCTGGAAAATCTTCAGGTGCTGGAGCTATCGAATAACAGGCTGGACGATTTCCTACCTGAATCCTACGGGAATCTAAAAGCGCTTAGAATACTTGATTTGAGCAACAATTCGTTAAGAGGTGAGATTCCTGTATCGTATGGCTTGCTTGAAAACCTTATTTCGTTGAATCTTGGCGGTAATCGCCTTGATGGCTCCATTCCGGAAGTTTTGTCTGAGCTAAAAAACCTGAGAAACCTGCATCTAGAATCGAATCAATTTACAGGCCTGATTCCGAAAGCGTTAAGTAAATTACCTGCCCTAAACCTGCTCTCTCTGTCTGATAATAGTTTACGGGGCCCCCTATCAGTAGATATCGCCCGACTTTCAGAGAACCTGGGGTTTTGTTCTTTCGAGAGAAATGCTCCCTTGTTCTGTATTCCAGACAGAGACGCCTACAGGCTGACAGACAACAATACTATTTGCGGTGTCCCGCTCGATTCAGATTGCTCTTATTGCAACAACTCGTCTGCCATTGCCCCATCAGACTGCCGCTTTCTTGAATCACTTTATTATGAGACCGCTGGATATGACTGGCTTGATGAATCAGGCTGGTTGGTGAATACTGATCCATGTACCTGGTTTGGGATCGGGTGTGAAGGTGACCGGGTCTCGAAAATTGCGCTGTCTGCAAATAATCTTTCGGGTTCACTGCCTGATGTTACAGCCGGTCTTGAACAATTAGACATGTTTGATTTGTCTTCAAATATGCTGGAAGGTATCGTTCCTTTTTCGATAGCGGAGCTAGGAGCCAATACCTCTTCTTGTTCGCTAGCTCAATCCGGAGATAATCTCTGTATTCCGGCAGAGAGTCCTTATGAATCGCTAGGACTTCCTGCGATTTGCGGTTTGCCACTTGATACTGCCTGTACAGTGGAGACGCAATCGGGCATAGCTTCCTTTTCAGCTGAAGTAAAAAGTAATACTGTGCGATTTCAATGGTCCGTGGCAGAACAAACAGCCGGCGCTACATACGAGCTAGAGCAAAAATTTGACAACCAATTTATCAGGCTCCAACAATTTACAGCATCAGAAAATACAGAAGAGCGGTTGACCCTCGAACGCTCCCTACTTCTTGTAGACGAAGGTCCGTATACCTTTCGCTTAAAACAGATCTCTGCAGATGGCCGTGTTTCTTTGAGTGAGGAAATCAACGTGATCATAGATCAAACCGCTGATGTATTGATTGAGTCTATTTTCCCGAACCCTACTTCAGCGACATCTACATTGCAGTTCGCGCTTCTTAGCTCTCAGCACATCGAAGTATCACTTTACAATCCCTTAGGGCAGCGGATACGGACGCTTTTCTCCGCTTCTGTTCCAGAGAAGCAGACCCAAACGCTGCACGTTACAACATCAGATCTAGCCAATGGACTTTATCTTATTCGCGTCCAAGGCGAATCATTTGTGATATCAAGGCCCGTAACGGTATCCCGATAAGCGAGCGCTTTGCTAAATAACGTGAGTTCGGAATAAGAAGTACTTGAAAAACACAGAAAAGGACCGCGTTGATCGTCATCCTAAACAAAGTCGAGATATAACTTATGAGCGCATTTTGAGTACGTTTTAAAAGCTGTTCACCCGAATTGACGTTAACAAATAGTCCGGTCAGTTTTAAATCCTATTAACACCTCACATGACTCAGAAGGATTATAGCAGTGCTTTTGGAATTATTTTTCCCTGGACCCGTGTCAGCTAAATAACGTCAGTTCGGGAAACGATCCGACTATCTCTTCCGTCATGCCTGCGAAGGCAGGACACGAGCGAAGCGACTGATGCAATAATCCAGAAAAGCAATCTGCTTGCAGTCACAACACTGGATCCCTGCCTTCGCAGGGATGACGGGTGTGGTGAGTAATGCTGATGTAACATGTTG
>JBGCEN010000210.1:0-19424 GCA_045106435.1 Rhodothermales bacterium | reverse complement strand
ATCCAGGTTGAGACAGAGGCCGGCGTTGGAAGTAAATTTGCCGTCAGGTTGCCAATTGAACCAAGTCCCAAGGCTCAGCCTTCAAACATAATTACTTCTGGGCCGGCTGATAATGACGACCAGGGCGACCGGCCACAAATTCTGATTGTAGAGGATAATGCAGATACGCAGGAGCTGATGCTGCTTATTCTTCGCGATAAGTATGAAGTGACGATCACGTCCAATGCATCTGAAACGCTGCTGGTTATTGAAAACAGAACGTTTGATGCGATTCTGATGGACCTCAATCTTGGTGGCCGTCGGACTGGCTTTGAGTTGATTCGAGAATTGAGACAGGTCAACACGTATGAAAGTGTGCCGGTTCTTGCCGTTTCTGCGCTTCCAATTGGTGTAATCAGGAAGCAACTTATCAGAGAAGGCTTCAACGGCTATATAGCAAAACCTTTCACTCGGGCGCGTATTCTTGATGCGCTTGAAGGCGTGCTTAATTTGACGCAGTAATTAACGATGCGTCAGCGTAAAGTTGATCTGTTACAAACCAAGTGAGTCTGTTGGGCTTTCATTGAATAGATCACCTTCGCGGATGTACTCGCGAACCATTTTTTCCGATTTGTGTCGGGTGTGGCGCATGATAATGCGCTCGGCTTTTCCGGCACGAGCTGCTTGTGTAGTGAACCCAGCCCGTAAGCTGTGTCCACTATACAAGTCTGGTGACAATCCGCTTCGCAGACAAGCTCTTTTTATTATCAAAGCGACTGATTGACCTGTCAAGTGCTTTTTGCCGACCGTACCATGCTTGTTTATGCTTGAAAAAAGCGGTCCTGTATTGATTGAGGCAGCCTTCATCCACGACTTGACAGCTCTCACGGGGCATGTATTTGGATTGCTGCCATAAATGATGCCTATCACCTGACCCTGACCTTCCTGGTCGGTTTTGCTTTTACGAATCAGCACCCTGAGGCCGTCTGCTGTAAACTGCAGATCTTCAGCGTCGAGGCCGGCCAATTCACTCCTGCGCATGGCGCCCGCAAAGCCCAAAAGCAAAAGCGCACGATCACGGAGCCCCTGAGGAGTTAGCGGTCTGCCTGGTTCGTCTTCCAGTCGCGGCAGATGTTCAACCATCAACTTTATGTCTTC
Organism: Rhodothermales bacterium; assembly: GCA_045106435.1. Taxonomy (GTDB): domain Bacteria; phylum Bacteroidota; class Rhodothermia; order Rhodothermales; family JAHQVL01; genus JBCCIM01. The sequence goes on along the minus strand of JBGCEN010000210.1, from coordinate 18,287 downwards.
AGTTAATGTAGGAGCAACTTTTTCCTTTAGGCGAGATTTGGTGCGCACTATGCCGCTCCATACAGAATGAAGAGGCTCCCGAGAGACGAGGGCAGGGCTTTCGTGTCCAGACGTTTTGTGTGCCTGACTGATGGATGCCAAACGTCTTTCCAGCGTGGTCACTTTGTACTCATCAGCGCAGCTGGCCACGTAGAGAGTGACCGTGTGGATTGTGGCCGGCAAGCTTTCCAGCTCGCGCTCATTGCACCATTCCGTGAAGTGCTTCCAGTCGCTCTTGTATGCTTTCTTGGTGTTATCAGACCTGGATTGTTGCGCAAAGGATTGGGCGGCTTTTGTATCTAGGTTAATTTTCAGTGCAAGAGCTGTTGATTTGTTGTTAGCTGTATTATTGCTATCCATATCTGATTTCACCATAATAATCTGTTCTAGATACACAATGCTTGAAGAAAGAATCACAAACTCCTTAAATGCCGTTATTGGGAAAGGGCAATTCTTTAGGTAGTGCTATTTAGGTTGAAGGTGCTTCAAGTAGTTTGCACTGCACTGTTCGTTTGTGGGTGATACCTATTTCAGGGTCTTGCGATGTAATCGACAGCTCACAGATCACGTGAGCAAGCATGAGTGTTATAACTAGTTGCAATCATTCGATGAGTGCGCCGAGGCAGCGAGCCAGTGAGCAATCGCAGGACAAAAAGGTCAGGCACACAGGATGCGGATTACAGGCAAAGATCAAGTACACTGTGAAAGCCAATACACCTCTAACTATCGATAATGTTTCCTTATCGATAGTTAGGTATATAGCCTTAATTTGCACCAAGTTGTGTAGTTATACAGATTCTAAAGATTTGCAGCGCCTCAGGGGCATGGGCTTGAATGAGTTTATGCTGCGGTAGTTTGATTTGATGGATTAGGACTTGCCATGATTCCGGCCAGGCATGGCAAGCCACTAGTCGGTAAGTCGAGATGCGCTACCATGCGGGCGTTTACATTGCAGGTTGCTTTATGCAGTTGAACATTGGCGACGCTCGTGGTCACAGTTATGAGGCGGTATTAGGTAATAAATGACTCAATGGATAACAATGGCTATTGAGTAGGCCCAGGCAGTGGAGCTCGTACACTATCGTTAGGGGAGATTGATGGTTATATCATGGACTTTTTGCCAGAGAGGCACCCTATTCAAAATACTTTCTAATTACCGTTATTGGGAAGGGGTGTTTTGAAATGCCTCGACTAGTCGCTGTACGATTACTTCGGCTCAATATGCAGGGCATGGATTAATCCTGCACACCCTGTACCAATCATTCGGTAGCTGTTGTGTTGCCCATGCGCTGGCTGAAAAGCATTAAACCTCTCCCCTGCCAACCTTAATTCTCAGCCACATTACGGATTGCCGGACAAGTAACAAGTAACAACGAACACGGTACATGCTTTTATGCAGCAGCATAGACGAAGCATAATTCATTGATGCCATTTTATCAGAGTCCTCTCCCCTCTTTACGCATGTAACTGATCCGTGCGCTAATTAGGCTCTATGGAATAAAGATCGCAAGCGATTGTCTAACACAAGACAAATCCTACTTCCATAGCCGGTTCATTTTAAGGATGCGATATCTTTTCTTCTTTGTTGTTCTTTGCATGCAAGGATGCACAATCTTTGACGCAGGTGACGCTGAAACACTGGTAAAGGTTGAGCCTGTGGCAGATTCTTATGTATTCACGGATACTACAACGGTCAGCTTTAATATTACCAATCGCTCAACGGAGTCCATTTACTATGGAGGGTGTGATCAGCAGCACATTGAGGTATTGCTAGATCGCACTATTGTTGATGATTTTAAAACGTTTAGCTTGTGTGATTGCGTTTGTATAGAAACGATAGAGCCAGGTGAGACCGTTCAGTTTTCTTACTGGCTAGCTGATTTAAAACAAGCGGATCATGAGGTGGAAACGCCTCGGTTCTATCGTATTTGGCCTACTTTTTATAACAGTAACTCCCTGGCTGGTCCTATACCTCGTGACTTGATTGATGCTCGCCAGTTTTTACTAGACCAGTAAATGGCTGCGTCTTGCAAGGTTGGTATCCCCGCACTAACGCAAGACGCGATTCCCTGTAACTAAATCATTGTCTATCATTAAGGAAAGGCCGGCGGCATCACCATCTTCTTCAATACCAAATACCAGGAAGTCGTCAAGCCTGCCCCTCATATGGAATCTGGTTTCAGACACTGGGATGAGTTGAACCATGTAATTCCCTTTATCAAGTAAGTATAGAGATTCGCTCATCAGTTTAACTTCAATCATAGAGCCATCTTCCATACTGTACCATCCCTCATATGCCAGGAGTCTATGAGTTGGCAGTGGGTATTTCAGCACAAAATCAGATGATAGCGTTCGTTCAATAAATCGCCTCAATCTGTTCTGTGGCACAAAATCAGGCCGGTTTACTCTATTGAATCTATTTACGATGTCGCGTAAAGATTCGTCTGCTGCCAATGCATCGAGCGACATATCTTGCGTTTCCAATTCAGCAATTTGGTGCACCCAAAGGCCGCTGTCTCGCCTGAATTCAGCAAGAACTTCCCGGTTGGCAAGTTCACCATGACCTGGGACTATTTGTGTATCCTCATCCGCCAACTCCAGTGCTATGTCCAGTGCTTTGTACTGGCCCTCTATTCCGCCTGTGGAAAATGTCGGGTGCCAGCTGGTTGTAAAAGTATCCCCCATGAAAACCAGATTGTTTGCCGGCAAATAAATAACTGCGTCATTGTAGGAGTGCGCAATAACATGGGAAGCTACAAACTCTTCCTCGTTGAAGATCAGCGTGAGTTCGTCTTTGAAGTACAACTCCCCCACTGCTCTGCTGTACCGGGCATTCTCTTGCGCCAAAATGACGGCGCCGTGCGCGGCAAAAAGACTGTTGCCGCCGCTATGATCTGCATCGCTATGCGTATTGAGCACGTACTTGATGGGTTTGTCTGTAATTTTGCGAATGGCCTCAAGTAGCATGGGACCTGAGCTTTCATTCATGGTGTCGATTAGCAGAACACCATCTTTTCCGACACTCATACCCACGTTTGCGCCCAGGCCATTTCCGCCAAAGAAGACATAGAAATTATCGTTAATCTGTCGGCTTTCAATTACACGGTTATTCTGGTCTTCCTGTGCAACCACTGGAGTAGATAGGATAAACAGCGTGTGGAGCAGAAAGACCGATTGGAGGCACAGTTTCATTGCTTGTGAAATAAGTGTTCGTGAAATACGTAAAAGGCGCGCCCACTAGTGCTTTTTGTAAGTAGACGCTGATGTATCAATATCCGTATATTATCTCAACAGTTTCTCAGAAACTGTTGAGAATTGAGGTTCGTAATTGAGAGAGATGAGATTTTGAGTGATTTTGGATACGACTTTTTGAGCGCATAGCAGCGTTACGTGTGAAAAAAGCGGATTCAAAAGCACCAAAAGATCGCTCACTCAATGTGAAGATTAAATCTCAACAGTTTCTTAAGTCTTTAAAATGTGATTGTTCACATCGGTTTTCTGGTATCCATGAAGTACCACCACGCTACATGGCATGCTTGCAAGAGAACCTCAAAAATGTAGATAAGCATGGAAGCAATATTTGAATTGCTGCGAAAGAACGGCATTGCAGCTTCTGGATTCCAGCCAGAAAACCCAGCAAAAAGAGCAAAAGTATTTGCGAATTTCATGGCCGGCCTTTGGTTCTTCTATTCGATAGGCGCGTGGTATGGCGCCAAATTTATTGCCCAAGAGGCAGCAGCAAGCGCAAAGGAGCCGTTATTATTTGGTGCCACTTTCGTGGTATGGTTTCTCGGTTTTTTTGGACACGTTTTATTTGATTTGATTAGAAAACGAATTAAGTACGGTTCATAATTGACCGGCTAACTGTCTTTGAATCTGTCTTATTCTCTGATTGATTCAAACCATTTAGCCGGCAGCATGTCCCCCTATCTAAAATTTCGATCCAGCAGCTTTCTTGCCTGCTATTTCTGGTGTAGTCTGTGCATTTTATCCATCCAGGCCCAGCCTCGCACAGATTCGGTTTCTGTTGACTTAATCCTTGAGACCTATCTGGCAACGTTCGACGATGAGCAAGATATCGATGAAGAAGTACTGGCTGAACTTCAATTCCTGTTACAAAACCCCATAGACATCAATCAGTGCGACCTGGAATCGCTATTGCGCATTCCTTTTCTAGATCCCCTGCTGGCACATTCCATTATCGCCTTTCGTGACTCTGTGGGGGGTATTCAAGATCTTTCTGCATTAACTGAAATCAGCCGGCTTTCAGCCTATACGCTAAGCCTCACCAGGCCTTTCCTCAAGATTGGTCAGCCCACTACAAACCCGCGGCGATCAGAGAACAGGAAAACACCTCACGTCACGTTTCTCCAAAGCTACAGCCGGCGCATCGATTTACCGCAGGGATTCCAGCGCTCATCAGCAGACGGTGGATTTCGAGGCAGTCCAGCTTCTTTCTACTCGCGCTTATCAGTTAATTATAACAATCAGGTTTTCGCTCGCCTAACCCTTGAGAAGGATCCTGGTGAAGCATTTGAATGGAGTATACCCACAAATACGTATGGGTTTGATCATCTTACCGGCTCAATCTCAGTCAAAGGAAAAGCAAACGGAAAGAATACGTGGTTCCAGCAATTGATCCTGGGTGACTATGCTGTTCTTGCCGGGCAAGGTTTACTCTTCTGGCGTAACACAAGTACGGGCAAAGGAAGCCTGCCACTGGAAGACCCTTTACGGAATAGCGCCGGCATAAAACCTATGGCTTCAAGAGAGGAAAACGCATTTTTTCGTGGCGCTGCCCTTTCATTAAACCCGTTGCCCAAGATCTCATTGAGCGCCTTTTATTCCAACAGACACCTTGATGCATCCATAACTCCTTCAGTGGATGATAAGCCTGGCTTTATAAGTTCACTCAACAAAAGCGGATTGCATAGAACATCCACTGAACTGTCGCGCAAGGATGCGTTTCAAGAGCAACTCATTGGGAGCAGCATCTCATATCAAAGCACCTCCTTTCAAAAGGCATTCTTGCATCTCGGATTTACGGGATATGCGAGCCAATTCAGTCATCTTTATACCAAGGGAAATGGCCCTGATGATCTTTTTGATTTTGCCGGCCAGTCGCTAAATGGCTTGAGCGTGAATGGACAATTCAGATCTACACATTTGATGACTTTTTTTGAAGCGGGAAAAAGCTATCCCGGAGGCCACGCGATAACCGGCGGCTTGTTATTGAACCCGCACAGAAGCTTCCGGTCGTTGTTACTGTGGAGATCAATGGGTACCAATTTCTATTCGAATCATGGCAACAGTTTTGGTGAACAACGATCCACAAACCTAAACGAAAAGGGATTGTATGCGGCCTTTGAGATACTATTCACTAAAAAATGGACCACCAGCTTTTTTGTAGATATTTATGAGCATCCCTGGCTAAAGACGAACACTTTCACCCCAACAAATGGCATTGAGTATTTTGCAAAAACTACGTATAAACCACGAAGGTGGATGCAGGCAGCACTTTACTACAGATATGAACGAAAAAGAGATTCCCGCCAAATCATAGCCGGCAATGGGCAGGCACTAAAATCAACAGATAATGTGGTAAATCAGGCGGTAAGACTTCAGTACGACTTTGAGTTTTCGAATCAGCTACGCCTCCGATCTCGTGTTGATGTAAAGAAAAGCACAGCAACTACGGAAAGGTATAAAGGTACGTTAATCCTGCAAGACATCATCTGGACACCTAACAAGCAGACGTATCTACAAGTGCGGTTTGCCATGTTTGATTCTGAAGGCAAAGGCGCAACCTTGTATGCGTATGAAAATGATTTAAGGTATAGATTTACAATACGTGCATTTACTGGTAACGGCGGTCGTAATTTCTTACTTTTACGGAGAGATATCGGAACCCATCTGACTCTTGAAGTTAAGTATGGTACAACCCGCTACGGACAAACGATAAATACTGGCGCCGGCGCCGATTCTTTTTCAGGTAAGCTTGTTCGTGAAGTACAGACCCAAATCATTTTGCATGTCTGATTACCCCTAGGGCGTGTTGACATTTAGCAAGGAAAGAAATGGGTTTGATCAAATTTGTGTATTTCAAGGCATTTTTTGAGTCGCGATGCAGCGCATCTCGCGAGAAAAATAACGCAGAAAGATGCGAATTTGACGAAAACAGACTTTTCAGGCTGAATGTCAACACGCCTTAGGCATAACTGCCCCGATCAGACTTTCTACATCAATAGGATGAGCCTTACTCAAACCGACAATATTCTGGTTGTTGAAGACAACCCTGATACCCAGATTTTACTCAAGTATATACTTAGTTCAAAGTATGGTATAGATACGGTAACCAGGGTTGAAGATGCGCTTTCAAAAATCGAGCAAAAAGAATATGCGTTATTACTCGTTGATATCAATCTGGGAGAAGAACGTACCGGTGTAGATCTGCTGAATATTCTTCGCGATAATGAACTGTATGCTGATATGCCCATGATAGCCATCACGGCCTATGCCATGCCGGGTGATGACGCTAAATTTCTACGTATCGGTTTTGATGGCTACGTTAGTAAACCATTTTCCAGAACCCAATTGCACACAGCCATAGATACCATATTAAACCACGAAAAGACCACTTAAAAAAGGGTCACAGATTTTATCTATGACCCTTTAGGAATTCCAAACCAGGGCATGGTCCAGGTTAGAATGACATGGCCCGCGACTCAGCTTAATTGCGGATCTCTGTAGCTCTTCTACACTCAAGTCTCTTCATCGCGCGCTCTCTGACCCTCTCCTCCTTTTCGTAAAAGATAGACACAGCCTTCTCACATAATTCCGGGCTAGCATTAAACAGAGGCTCCAATTCATCAAACATTTCCAGAATGGATTCGAAAGACTCCTCATTCCACTCTTTATCGAGTTCTAACTGAAGGCTTTCCAACTCATACATATGCTCCTGCAATTCAACTTCAGACATATAGAGTTCTTCCTTCAGGGAGGCGAGCTCATTCGTGTCAAATTCCAGGTTGTCCAGACTGTAGCTCAACTCAGCGAGTACATCTGAAGTTAGATTTAGAGACATCTCCCCAACAGCAAGACCAAACTTACTAGCAGAAACACCTATTTCAGCCATGGCTTTGCCAAAGTCTTCACTGTTTTCCCACGCACTGTTTTCCCACTCAGTGTTTTCCCAATCATTGTTATCCCATTCATCATCCTCCCAATCATCTGCACCCCATTCATCATCTTCATCCCAGTTATCATTGCCGTAATCCAGTTCACTCAGTGCCATGGTTGCACACCGGCGGACTTCACTATTCTTATCAGACAGTGCTTTTGACAGTGCATCTACTGCTTCAATATTTCCGATTTCACCGAGTGCCACTGCAGCATGTTTGCGGACATCTGCATTTTTATCGTTCAACAGCAAATCAATAAATAGCGGCATGTCTTCGTCATCGGCATGGTCAACCAGAACCATCATTGCATGTTGACGAACTTTTGAATTGGTGTCTTTAAGTGCTTTTCTTAACATCAGCGTTGCACCTGGGTCATCATATTCACCGAGCGCGATGACGGCATATCGACGGATTTCTGCATTGCTGTCATCCAGTGCTTTCATGATGGCCGGCAGGGCTTCGGGATTCCTCCTTTCAGCGAGTCCCATTAATACAAGCCGGCGAACATCTGAGTTTTGATCGTCGAGCATTTTCAACAAAATCCGACTCATATCTTCTGATCCATGCTCAGTAATACCAATTACTGCATGCCTTCTCACATTAGCATTTGAATCGTCAAGGACGGAAATCAAAGCATCTACAGCCCTTTTGTCGTCCAATTCAGACAATGCCATCACTGCAAACTGTCGTACCTTTGCATTGCTATCATTTGACGCAATCAGAAATGCATCGATTGCTTTATGCGATCCAAGTTCATTTAACGCTATAATCGCAGTGCGACGAACATCAGCATTCGTGTCTGTTTGTAGCAGTTTAATGAGCGCGTCTGCCGATCCCGCATCGTCCATTTCAGCCAGGGTCATTGCAGCATGTCGTCTGACTTCAGCATTTTCGTCGTCAAGAGAATTCCGTAAAGCTTGAACGGCCATTTTGCGGGCACGTCGTTGTTTTTCACTGGTATCAGCCCTTGCTACGCGCTCATCCTGTTGCCAGATAGTTAAACCAGATGTACGTGTTTCAAGCTCAGCCTTCGGTAATCTTGCAATACCCAGAGGTTCACGCAGCCGCCTTTCTTTAGACCCAGTTACAAGCGCGTTTCCTCGCCGGCCTGTTTCCAGTGGCTCTTCGGCAGAAATTCCAGGCAGGATTTCGCGCGTTTCTTCCCAGGGGCTCAGCGCACTAATGGGTAGCATTACTGATAAAGCCAACGCACAGGTAAAGACCCCACCCATACGGTTAATTGTACGCTTCTTTCTTGAGGGATCGAGAATATCAACAACCCTTCCCTCAAGCTGAGATGGTTTAGCCATTGATATGGTATTGAGTGGAGATACCCACGACATTTTCAATGATCGCGCTATATCAAGTAAATGCCTGGCATATTCAGAAGCTTTCATGCCATGAGACAAGACAAGATCATCACAAGATTTCTCTTGCTCAATCCGCAGCTTATGGAGTCCTCGCCATGCCAAAGGATTGAACCAATGCAATGCGCAACTAAGTTGTGCAGCAAATTGGGTTAGCGTATCCCATCGTTTGATATGCGCCATTTCATGCAGCAATACATAGCGCCGGCGTTCATCTGACCAATCATCCGCATCGATGGGCAGTAAAATAACTGGCCGCCAGACCCCCCAGGTCATTGGAGAAGAAATACTGGTACTCATCAACAACTTCACGGGCCGGTACACCAGAAGGCGATCAGCCAATTCATCATTTAAGTCAGCCCAATCTTCAGATTCCGGGCTACGCGCGTCCCGTGTGATCCACCATGCACCACAAATTCCGATGAGCGTCCAGGAAAGCACTCCCAATGCGCCAAAAGCCCAAAGGCCCAATACAATGGTTGTCCAGTGTGCTTTACTGAAAAACGCTGCAAATGGGGCCCAGAACCTAATTACTTCATCGCTTGCTATAGACTGGCTTGTGACTGGCGCCGGCAATGCTGCAGGTTCTCTTGCATCCGAAGCATGCCCTGCAGAAGTGCGCCCTTCCGTTATACCCAGAGGCGCTGCTGATCTGCTCTTATCAACCGCTATACCAGCATCGTCTTTCCATGTTGCCAACGCCTGGTCTTCCAGTACTCCATCCGGAGCAAGTCTGGCAGCGCCCTCAGTGGCAGAAGAAGCTTGAAACGGCTGCTTGAGTAAAGGCACGGTCATTTTAGGTAAAACCACAGAGAAGACGGGTAAAAGCAGGATCATTACCAGAGCAGTTGCCCAGATAAGATGACGTGCTGCGGCGGCAGATTTAGATAAAAATGCCGTCAATAGTCGAGCGCCGGCGAGAATAAGCAAGCCCTTCAAAAACAAATCGGCCAAAACCATCAGACTGCCGTAAAGCGGCTGGTCTATTATTAATGCGTCGAAGTTCATACTAGCGGCCTTCCTGTTTTGCGTTTTCGATGAGACTTGAGAGGCGTTCGAGTTCTTCTGGAGAAAGATCGTCTGAGAGGTCTATAAGAGCAGCCATTGCCTGCGTTACTGATCCTTCAAAAAATGTAGCAAGCACATGATGGAGCGCCGATTTTTTTGCACGCTTCTGGGACACTGTAGGCTTGTAGATATATCTGGCTCCTACTTTGTCATGGCTTAAATGGCCCTTCTCTACCAATATTCTCAACATCGCACGTACGGCCGAGTAACTTGGTGGATCTGGTATTTCATCCATTACCTGGGCAGCCGTAGCTTTTCCAACCCGATAAATGGCATCCATGATTTGGCGTTCACGCCGGCTCAGTTGTTCGTGTAGTGCTGAAGACATTTTATTGCAGTTTTTTTGTTGTACCTACGCGAAGGATCCGCATGGGTTACAGCAAGTGCTAATTTTTTAACACTCTAAATGTAAGAGATTCTGCAAGTGATGTCAATAGCTACGTGCTAAATTTTTAGCACACAAAAAGGGAGACCACATATAGTGATCCCCCTTATTTTCGGTATTCCTTAAGACAAATTTGAATTATGGAATACTCAAGTTGATTATTTGCAGCTGCACATTTCTAGAAGCGCGTTTTAACGAACGAGGGAAAGAGCAATTTCCAGCTCTTTCTTTCAACGCTTCAACTCACTTCAAATATGAGCTGCTTTAACTTAGGGTGTGTGGACAATTAGCAGGGAAAAGAGCATTCGATGGCATTTTTGTTCAGATCAAGGCGCTTTTTGTTTTCTATTCAGCGCATCGGGCGCAAAAAGGAACGCAGATATGGGCAAAAAGGACGCGAAATGCATTTTGCAAGTTAATTGTCCACACGCCCTAGTTCGAACAGATGGATTTCAACACCCTCCGCCGGCTATTGAGTTTATCATGCCACGACCCTTCTTCTGAAGATTCGTCATCAACATAATATTCCCATAGGCCTATAGAATTCTCAGTAAGTAGTACATGATTTCTCATGTGAGCAACACGCTTTAAAACTGGCGCCATTCCCATTTGATGTACAAACGTGATTTTGCAGTCTCCTGTGTGTCCCATCTCTTTCACTGACAACCAATTGTCTCCACAAACATGACAGGTATAAAACCTGGATTCCTGTTCTGAGGCAACAAGCGGATCTCCATGCTCTTCAACAGCAACTTCCATGGGCATCATACTATAGCTGCCACATGCTTTACACTTCAGCCTTTCCATAAGCACATATAATGGGTCCCTGATTTATAACAAGACAGATTCAGGGGCTCGCTTTAAAATATGGTAATGATTAACAGTGGGAGCATGCTAATTAGTGGGTAGCATGCATACACTACCGTCTATTTCAGGAGTTAATTTCTATCCTAAATCGGCTCAGGGTTTATTTGAGCAAAAGCATTCTAAATGCTATAACCAAACTGTTCACATCGTAGGCGTGGGGTTACCTGGTTGGGTCCGATGCAGTTCGTCTAAATACTTAACCCTGAGCCGAGGGTTTCGGCAAGGGCATGGCTATTCTTAAATTTCATCTGCAAGATTTTTTATTTCATCGCACACGGAAATCCCAATCTTTAAATAGATGGCGATAAGCGGCGGTAAATCTGACATCGAAATTAAACAGGTACAGAACGCGAAATTTGAGGCCTATCCCTGCACCACTTGCGAACGCCCTTGTCGATTTAGATTCAAAGCGCTCAGCTTCATGAACAAATACGGCCGGCGATTCGAATAAGCCCTCGGTAAACCCAAATGCATATAATGCTTTTAGATAGACAGGAATCATAAACAGGCCATTGTCTACATACCATAGCGGCTGGATGTATTCAAATCCAACCACTGCATGATTCCCGCCGGCAAGAAAAATATTGTCTTCATATCCTCTGGGCAGGAAATTATCCAAATTGTAAATCCCTCCCTGGTTTTGAGACAAAATCGATCCATAGACTTGTAGCCCGACATTGGCATTCCTGAAAAACGGAAGGTATGCAGTTAGCCTAGAGATCAGTGCACGATTTTTCTCTCGTGGATCATTGCGGGTATCCAGGGTAGCATTGAGTGAAAGCAGCAGACCATGGTTAGGAATTAGATCCCGCGGATTGGTTTGCAATCGGTAATAAAACGTCGCTGCCGGCTCAATTGACTGTTGGTTTTGTTTTAGCGGGGCATCATCAATAAATTGTTCTCGTTCCCAAACACTCTGCACGCCCAACACCATCCCCGACTGAAAAACATTGCGATGGAAAACCATAGGCAATCGTATGCCGGCGGTTACTCCGCGTCGTTCAATACCAATCTTTGTGCTAGATATTTCCGATGTTGACTCAGTTGACAGACGGGCAATTGGTTCTGGCGATACAGTAAGCGTTGAGAGCAGATTATAGACAGAAAGATATGGCTGCATTCTGCCACCACCTGCTTGTATCGTGGCACTCCCCCACAATCTGCCGGCCTGGTTATAGCCCTGCAATTGGTAGCTATATTTCTGAAGCGGATCAGCGCCCTGCACCGCAAGTCCAACCCCTACACCGATTTCGCTGGCCCCCATGACGACGTTTTCTGACGGACGGATAATGGGTAGCAGAGACCTGGGCTTCAGGTGTGCAAGCGCTTTATAGCGAGAAACCTTGTACTGAGCGGTGTCTGCCGGCGCAGCTTTTTCTGACAACGATGCTAACAGCATATGCTGTGTTTCAGTATCCAGTAGTGCTTTAGCACCCAGTCGCGCTTCCTCTACCATCGTGGCGCCTGTGAGGTCAAAAGGCAGGCGTACTAAATCAAACCGCTCGTGCTGATAATCTATATAAACAAGGGTTTTGCCATCCGGCGAAAGAGACGGCTCAAAAGCGCCGTAGCGAGCATTGGTTATTTGAATAATCTTCCGGGTTGCTATCTCGAATAGATAGATGTTTGAAATGCCCGAAGGGTCTGCAGTAAACAATATGTGTTTGCCGTCAGGGCTCCACGCTACATCATAGACTGCACCCTTTTCCAGGACAATCCAGGGCTCGGGCGTAATTTCAGTGTCGTTCTCGCTTAGCGCATAAACACCCTGGAATCCTTTTATGTTGAGAATGCCAATCAGCTGCTTCTGGTCAGGGCTTACGGCCAGGTCCTGAAAACGTACGTGCTGGAGTGTCGAGGATTGCACAACCTGACCTTGATGATCAATGCGCACAAGCTGGTTATACTGTCCTCGGTTTTGAAGAGCCCACAACGCGCCTTCTTTAGCCGGCGTTGGTACCAGCAATCGCTGACTTGAGGATCGTTGGCTTTGCTCTCCAGTGGCAATTTCTATTTCATATAGATCAGCTATTCGTTTAATCGCGATACTGGGATCTACGTTGTAATGCGCGTAAAACAGCCTGGTACGATCTGAAGAGAGGTTGTAATTAAAATCTTCTGTTGTTGCTGTATTGCGCAGGAGCCGGCGCTTGCCCGATCTAACATGATGCACATAAAAACCGCCGCGCACATTGTAGCCGCGCGCATAGACAACAAGCTCGTCATCACTAAGCCACAAAGGCCTCCGTTGGAGCATCCCGTTACTTGAATAGAGAATCTCAGGCTCAGTAACATCACCTAGCGTGTTTTGCAGGGCATGCTCTTCATCGATGGCTGCTTTCTTAAATCTTTTATAGACTTTACCCGGCCATTGCTTTGTGCCATACCATAAACCTATACCATACCCCAGCAGTGGAATTCTGTAATTGAGCGCAGATGAACGATGAAAGAACGCCAGGCTATCTGATGCCGCCAGATAATCAACCAAATGCGCACCACCCAGGTAAAAACGATCAAGTGGCCTCGTATACGCCGGCGCTTCAACCAGTTGGGCCATAGACCACGGCTTCGCAGACATCATCGCCGCACGAAATCGCATGGTAAAAAATGAATGATTCAGGCGTCCGGCCCCTGCTTTATGCCGGCTTTCGTGATAGACTGCAACCCCCTCACTGATACCCGGTGGTACGAGCAAGTTTATCGTTCGTGCAGCATCTGGAAAAAAGGGTCTTATGATGCTGCCAATGCCAAATCCCTTGCGTAAATCAGCCTGCACGCTATGTACCAACTCGTGCGGCATCACGGTATCCAGCCATGAAGTGTGGATCGGCGAAAGACTGCGGCCTTTGAGATAGGTAATTTCTATTTCCTGCTTGAAAGGTAACGGCGTCACGAAACCATTTGAGAGGTCATTAAAGCCGTTTAGAACCACCGGCATACGCAAAGTATGGTGATGTGCAAGCAAAGACTGTGTTTCGGTCAGATGCGCTTCCAGCACTTTTACGGTAGCTTTTGCTTCACCCAGATATCCTTCTTCGAAAATAATCTCAAAGTGATTTGTGGTAAGTACCTGGTACTTTGTGCCACCGGGCCTTGAAATGGTGCCATATCCCAAAAGCTGAGCAGAAGCGTTCGTAGGCAGGCAAACCAGAAATGTAATTAAAACCAATATGCGCAAGAAAGCACAGCGGAAACGCTTGATGTGCGAGGCAGCAGATGAGTAATTGCCTGAGATATGCCCACTCAAATAAAACGCTGATATAACTTTGCAAAAACCTTCCGCCATGTGTTCACTTCAACCCGTGTTACTAGAATTGAAGAATCAAACGCTGGAGCCGGCCAATGGTTGTCGCTCTTTGGGGTCAGTCTTTTGGGTTCATTTTCCCGGGACCTACCTGCTACTTTTTTTAACGTTTTGCCCACCAACGGACAACGAGTTCAATGAGCTTTAGAAACTGCTGGATGATCTGTTTCATGACTTTCCCGTGACGCTGGATTTTTGAGGTATTTCTATCCTACGCATAAATAATTCAGAGGATACATTTTTTTGAATTTCGAACATCCAACAAGGAATTTTGAATACTGATGGATTTAAAACAGTTCGTAATTGGAAATTCCTTGTTGGGTGTTCGAAATTCAATTCCGCTCCCGTCGTTTGCTTCTCTCCACGTCTTCATATGTATCTTCCTGATCAAGCAATGAAGCGTCTATGCGAGAGGGGTCAGCGTCTTCATAACTCATATCCGGCTCTTTTTGAGGTGGATGGCCGGCGAGTATACCTCCAAGTCTATCAGCAAGCTGTTCCAACTCAACATGCTTTTTAGCCCGCCATTTTTTGTCAGCGTAGGAAATCAATGGCACCAGCATCGCCATGGATATCATCGCAGTAATCACTCCCAACATGCCAGAATCTGCAATTGCACCACCGATGAATCCTAGAATCGCAGCGCCAGTCATCCCATAGAGGAGACTTTCCGCCAGCGTACTCCCCCATCCAACCCGCTGACTCAACTTTACTTGCAGACTTTCACCACGGGGTTGAATGATTACGCGTGTTTCAATGCCTGACACCGACATGTGCTTCCATTGCCTGGAGCGTCCCATTTGAGACTCTTGGCCTTTACCATATTTCTCATCGCCACCGCTCATCATCTGACCAAGATCAGATTCATACCTGTGCTGCAACTCAGATACAACCTCTTCCCAGCTTTCGTCGGTAAGCTCGGCAACCACCCAATGATCAACAAAATTATTGCTTGCGTTGGTGGATGAACTCTTGTGCGAAATGGAGACATCCGGCTCATACAGTTCCGAGGCAGCTTGACGCAGGTGGATTGGGTCAAGGCCGGCTTCCGCTGCAATCGTCTCTAGTTCAGTAAGCGTCAGACCTGATTTACGCTCTGTATTCCTGGCAGCTTTCGACTGTAATTTTGCTGCAAGCTCAAGCATTGCAGACATCTCATCTTCTGAATAGGTACGTTCTTTCATGGGCGGGTGAATCAAACTTCAGTATCTACTACAAACATTACAACATTGCTTCCAGAATGCCTGCTGCTGAAGCAAGCGCGTCATCCAGATTTTCTGGTTGACGACCGCCGGCTGTTGCAAGTTGCGGTTTTCCACCGCCCCCACCGCCAACTTTCTTGGCTAATGAACCAACGATAGCGCCGGCTTTAACACCATGATCCTTTATCAGATCATCAGATACAGAAGCAACAAGGTACGCTTTGTCTCCTTCTGGGGCTACAGTGCCTAAAATAGCCACAGACTTTTCGGGAAGCCTGTCCCTTAATGATTGCCCAAGGTTGCGTAGTACATCCATATCTACACCATCCACCCGGCCGGTGACTAATCGGTTACCGCCAACTTCAAGTGCCTGATTGATAAAGCCATCCAGTTGGCCTTCTAACTGATGCTGACTTTGTGCCGCCAGTTCTTTCTCAAGGCGTTTGTTCTCCTTCAGCAACTCGGCAACGGCTTCGCTAGGCGTTACCTTGAGGGCTTTAAACTGCCCCCGAACGCGCTCTAGTTCATCGATAGCATCATTCACAAACTGTGTAGCAGCTTCTCCCACAACAGCTTCTACCCGTCGGACGCCGGCTGCTACAGAGCCTTCCGACAATAACCTGAACTCACCCAATTCGCCTGTTGCATCTACATGGGTACCACCACAAAGCTCAATCGAATATTCCGGATCAAACGTGATGACGCGGACGGCATCGCCATATTTCTCACCAAACAATGCGGTTGCACCGCGACTCATCGCATCATCAATAGGTACATCCCGCTCTTCTTTCCTGGAAATATTACGCTGTATGACACCATTGACCCGGTCTTCAACCAGGCGAATCTGCTCAGCCGTCATCCGTTCAAAATGGCTAAAGTCAAAGCGCAGTCGATCGGGTGCAACCATGGATCCCTTCTGGGTTACATGCGATCCAAGATACTCCCGAAGTGCAGCATGCAACAGATGCGTAGCAGAGTGATGTTTCTGTATTTGATGTCGCCTTGCAGTATCAACTTGGGCAAGCACAGGTGCATCGAGGGACGTAGGTAGCCGGTCTACAAAATGGATAATTCGGTCCTGATCTTTACGGGTATCGAGCACCTGAATTTCTTCGTCGCCAACAACCAACGTACCCGTGTCGCCAATCTGGCCACCGCTTTCTGCATAGAATGGCGTAACATCGAGCCGGATTTGATAAAATGTTGTTTCTTCAGAAGCTACTGATCTAACCGAACGAACACGTGCATCTTCTACGGTTAATTCATCATATCCAACAAAGCGCGAATCTTCTCCCTCAGATACAATTTCCCATTGATCTACATTGCTCTGATCAATCTTGAATGAAGTAGCAGCACGAGCACGTTCTTTCTGCTGCTGCATCAGTACCTCGTATTGCTTTTTATCCAAAGCAAGGCCTTCTTCCCGCAGCATTAGCTCAGTAAGGTCGATAGGAAAGCCGTAGGTATCATGCAGCAAAAAGGCTATTTCACCAGACATCTTGCCAGTTGCCCCAATTTCGGCAAACTGGTTCAGCATAGCATCCCGGTCCTTTCCAACATAGGCCTTTTCGAGTAAATCAATGGCTTGATTATCTGCATGCAATGCATCGAGTTTCATTTCACCCGCTTTGAATTTCAGCACGTACGGTGTCAGGCGATCAAAAAAGGTCAGACCCAGCCCCAGCGTTTCGAGGAATCCTTCTTCCTCTGCCTTGATTACTTTTTCGATGTAGTCTTTCTGCTCGATGATTTCTGGGAATGCGCCCCCCATCTTGCCGGCAACGACGTCCACAAGCTGAAATAGAAACGGATTTTTCAAACCCAGCGTTTGGTATCCATAACGAACCGCCCGGCGCAATATTCTTCGAATCACGTACGATTGGCCGGCATTTCCTGGAGATGCACCATCCGAAATTGCAAAAACACACGTGCGGATATGATCAACAATCACCCGCATGGCAATACGGTATTTCTCGCGTAATTTGGCATCCGCATTGGCCATGCCATCGTAGCTATCAATCTCAGCAATCGGAGACAGGTCTGCAATCTTTTGCAAAAGCTCGGCGAACAGATCAGTATCGTAGGTACTGGTTTTTCCTTGTAGAACAGCGACAACACGCTCAAATCCCATCCCGGTATCAACGTGCTGTGCACTGAGAGATTTTAAGGAGCCATCCAGTTGTGCGTTGTACTGAATAAATACAAGATTCCAGATTTCTATAACTTCAGGATGGTCCGCATTGACCAGCGATTTGCCATCTATTTTGGCGCGCTCTTCATCCGAACGAAGATCAATATGAACCTCTGAGCATGGCCCACATGGTCCGGTATCTCCCATCATCCAGAAATTGTCTGTAGAGTCACAGAATAGAATGTGATCAGGATCGAGTGAGGTCTCGCTTTTCCAGAACGCAGCTGCTTCGTTGTCAGCTTTAAGTCCTAATTTTTCATCGCCGGCATGTACTGTGGCATACAACCGATCCGGCGTTAGCCCCCAGCGATTCACCAACAACTCCCAGCCCCACTGAATGGCTTCTTTTTTGAAGTAATCACCAAAACTCCAGTTGCCCAGCATTTCGAAGAAGGTGTGGTGATAGGTATCGTACCCCACTTCTTCAAGATCATTGTGTTTGCCAGAGACGCGCAGGCATTTTTGAGAGTCTACAGCTCTGTTATAAGGCCGTTCTCCTGTCCCAAGAAAAACATCTTTGAACTGATTCATGCCGGCGTTGGTGAACATCAACGTCGGGTCATTTTTAGGTACAAGCGAGTCGCTGGGTACGATCTCGTGCTTTTTCTCAGAAAAGAACTGAAGAAATGCGGAGCGAATCTCCTCAGATGTCGTTGGTCGTGACATGACAACTAAATGGTACG
>JBGCEN010000209.1:0-7568 GCA_045106435.1 Rhodothermales bacterium | reverse complement strand
GCTCTCACAGCAGAATTCCTCACTACGATTGATGAGCACATCGGCCGCATAAAACTCGCACTGGCACGAAGAGAAAGTGACACAGAGCCTGTTGTTATCAATAAAAAGGAGTTGAAGAATCTGAGAAAGGCCATCAACGATCTATCCGATGACACATGGATATTCATCGCTGAACAGATTGAGATGAGGTGGCCGGATACTTTCGAAGCATTTGAGACTGATCTGGATCGAATTCAGTATGCGCTAGACCAGGAATATGTTCGGCCAACGAAAGTCGCTCTTGAAAAGGCAGAGCTGTGCGCCCTGTTACGCAAACTGAACGATGAGTACATTGTTCAACCAATTGCGCGGGTGGATCTTATTGCGATCATATGTGAATTAGTCGGGGTTAATTGCAGTTGCAGTACCTTCCGGCACTGCATGGATAAGAAGCGATTTCTCGCTGATCCATACATACCCTACCCATATCTATAACCCATGAGATAAAGGCCGGACACAGCTCGTCAGAGAGCCTCTTTGCCAGGAAATGCTGGTGCGCACTCTCTAGACTGAGCACACCAGCAGATCAAGCCACTGACCACATTGGCAATTGAACTATAACCACGAGCCCACTTGAGCCGAATTGCCTATCGAGGCCCAGCGCCAGGCCCGCGCTTCCAGACTCCACCCTCAATCATTTCGAAACCTTGTCCAGGCCGATACAGTAATACCCTGTGTTGCCGGCATTGACTCTAGGACATGTCAGGGGATCAGAAGCCAGCTTGACCTCCTTGGCAGCCGTATCCATAGGCAATACAACACCACCCCGATATCCTCTCGTTTCCGCCCATTTCTGGCATTCCGGCAAATATCCATCAGCATGTCTCTGCGCATCTGCACTGGGATACTGGGCACAATCGATCACCTCGTTGATAGCCACCTCTTCGTTTTTCGTTTCTATGCCGGCCTGAGAGTCAGTGGGCTTATCTTCTGCATTATTGCCACAAGCGACAAGCACCAGGGTCATAATCGACATGACCAATAGGTGGGTGACTCTTTCCATTTTTTCTTCCTCAGCAGTTTTATCAGGTCATCAATCGTCATCGATATCGACCTGTATTGTAGCGCACAATCTCTTGGTCACAGTGCCTGAATTGAGAAAAACAGTTCAAACACAATGTCTAAAACAATCCAGGAATATGAAATGAGATTTATATAAATCAAATTTAAATTAAGCTGCCTTGCCTGGATGCCCGCTCCTAAAAACAGATAGTTACGGATGACCAACACTTAACGCAGACAGAGCCTATCTTTTTATATTAGTATTCAAAAAGTGTACCCATTTTAAGAAGGGAAGAAGATGAAAACAGCAGAGTTGTCGAAAAGTTATCTGGCTGCTGCGTTGACACTGATCTTGACACAGCCTGTCATGGCCGCCGACGCAGAGAAAGGGCATCCACCCGGCCTGCCGTCTCTGGACAAGGACAAGATCGAGACGGGCTTCGACTCCAAACCGGTTTACTCGCCCTATGCCAATCGCAATTATCCGACGAGGCCGCTTTTTGGTGATCAACATCTTCACACATCCTACTCCATGGACGCCGGCACATCGGGTACCAGACTTGATGCGCGTGCTGCTTATCGTTTTGCGAAGGGTGGACAAGTTACATCAAATACTGGCCAACCGGTAAAGCTCTCACGGCCACTCGACTGGCTGGTTGTGGCTGACCATTCTGACGGTTTTGGCTATTTTCCCTTACTGGCCAGTGGTGCTCCAAGCATCATGTCCGATCCTCAGGCCAAGCGATGGTATGACATGCTCCGTTCAGGTAAAGGAGTCGATGCGGCATATGAAATCATCGATGCGTTCAGCCACGGCAGTATACCCAGCATACCAGTGCCGGGCGATAATGCCTATGCCAGTGCCTGGCAGGAAAACATCAATGCGGCTGAAGAAGCCTATGAGCCGGGCCGTTTTACAGCCTTCATCGGTTATGAGTGGACTTCGAACACAGGTGGAAACAACCTACACCGCAACGTGATCTACCGCGACAATGGTGACAAGGCTAGCCAAATGGAACCCTTCACAACTGTGAAACCACTCGGCAGCGACAACCCTGCTGATCTCTGGAAGTGGATGCGGGCCTACGAGGGAAAAACCGGAGGCAAGCTGCTGGCAATTGCACATAACGGCAATCTCTCCAACGGAACCATGTTTCCAGCCGTGGAGGCCTTCGGAAAGAAAATCGATCGTGCCTACGCTGAAGAACGCATCAGGTGGGAACGACTCTATGAAGTCACTCAAACCAAGGGTACTGGTGAATCGCACCCCTATTTATCACCGAACGACGAATTTGCTGATTTCGAGATTTGGGATAAGGGTAACCTCGACCTGAGTGTCAAAAAAGAGAACAGCATGTTTGAGCATGAGTATGCGCGTGCCGCATACAAGAACGGCTTGAAGCTTGAAAAGAGACTGGGTGTGAATCCCTACAAGTTCGGACTGGTCGGTGGAACTGATGCGCACACCGGGCTTGCCACAACAAGAGAGGAAAATTTCTACGGCAAGATCACCCCGGCTGAACCTAGCCCTGAGCGTATGACAAAGCCATTTTTTCACGACAAAAATACCGGTCTGACAATCTACGATTGGGAGGTTGGTGCATCGGGACTCGCAGCTGTCTGGGCTACCGAAAACTCCCGTGAGGCGATCTGGGACGCCATGGAACGACGCGAAACTTACGCGACAACCGGCACCCGCATGGCCGTCCGCCTGTTCGGGGGCTGGGAATTCGCACCAGAAGATGCCAACAACCGCTTGCCGGCGGAAACTGGTTACACCAAGGGTGTGCCTATGGGCGGAGAGATGAGGAGTGCGCCCGGGGGTAGAGCACCGACATTTCTGATTGCTGCACTCAAGGACCCGATTGGTGCAAACCTCGACCGCATCCAGATTATCAAAGGCTGGGTCGATGCCAAGGGCGAATTACACGAGAAGGTTTACGATGTTGTCTGGAGTGATGCGGACAAGCGAAAGCTTGGCGTTGACGGGAAAGTCCCTGCAGTCGGTAACACGGTTGATGTCGAAAACGCTACATGGACCAATTCCATTGGCGATCCAGAATTGATCGCAGTATGGAAAGACCCAAATTTCGACGCCGGTCAGAGTGCATTCTACTATGCACGTGTTCTGGAGATTCCGACACCTCGCTGGACTGCATACGATGCAAAGAGGTTCGGGATCAAGCCCGAGCCAGGCACGCGAATGACAGTCGTTGAACGCGCTTTCACATCACCGATTTGGTATACACCATAGAAAAAACAGCTAACAACATACGAATATTTCAACTTGGTAAACCACAGCCTTTGGCGGTGAGACACGAAAAGGCTCCGCCGTTCCGGCGTGCGGAGAGGAATGCTAAAGGGGTCGGTGACAAATGATTCTCGTTTGTCACCGACCACTTTCTTTGTTCTTTTCTTCCATTCGTCACCGACCACTTTTCCTCTCTTCTTTTTTTCCGTTTTTTTTGCAAGAGGACGTTATCAACTGCTATCTTGAATCTAACGGGAGATTGTTTATCATGTTTACACCAATCAGATTAACCGTAATTGCGGTCGTTTTTGTGAGTACATCCGGTTGCCAGACAGGACAATACCAGGCGGCGGCAGGGCCGAGTGTTGGGCCAGGGCAGACGCTTGAAGCCAGGTGCCGACAACAGGCAAGCCGTGCCTCATCGAACGCTGGTACGGGGAATATCGTTAAGACAGTCGCTGCTGCGACAGTTGGCGGGATTGTTGGCAATGCGATTGGCGGGGGAATTAACCGATACGGCTATTATCCCTATGGCTGGCATGGTGGATATTATGGTCATGCCGGATCGTATCGAGGTGTTGGTACCGTTGTCGGAGCTGGGGCTGGTGCAGCGGTCGGCAACAGCATGGCGGAAAATCCCCAGGCTGTGTATGACGTTGCCTATACAAACTGCATGAATCATCGTTATACAGGTCCGCGCTGAGATGGAAAAGATCAACACACATCCCCGCCTTTTGAGCCTAAGATGAGTCGCTACGATGGACGGCTTGATACTGCGGATTCAACCGGTCGATACAATATCTAATCTTACACAAAAAAGCGAAAGACGTATGTTTCCGTTAAGAAGGAAGCTGTCAAATAAACTGCTGATGTCAATGGCATTAGCATGTTTCAGGTCAGCCATGAACTGTGTTGTTGTTAAAGAGTTCTGTAGCAAAGTCAGAACACAATAGTTTAATTGAAATCAATTTAACGAAGGAAAATTACGGCTTGAGTACAGGTACCGTAAAGTGGTTTAACGCAGTTAAAGGTTTCGGTTTCATCACTCCAGATGATGGTGGCAAAGATTTGTTTGTTCATCATTCAGAAATACAGGCTGGGGGTGGCTATGCAACACTCAGTGATGGTCAGAAAGTTGAATTTGAAGTTGGGCAAGGCCAGTAGGGGCCGTGTGCCAACAAGGTTGTGCCAGTCTGATTGTATTGCTCATATTGGTGTTCTTAAAAAACGACACATAACAAGCGCGTTTGAGAGGAACATGCCTGAGCGGGGTGATGCTTGTGCCATCAGGCACAAGATAGTAGCGCGGAGGCATTTCCCTCAACGCGGACGTTATCGATGATCCACGATTGCCCCCTTTGAGCATGAACTGCCGGTTGGCAGCAGAGAAATCCGGATTCAATGATGAGTTATTGTGACCTGCAGCAGTGTACTCAATGGAGACAGTGGAAGAGGGAAAACGCCTCTGTGCAAGCTTGTGAGTTTTTCCATCAACCTGCATAATTACCACGTGATAGATCTAAATGATTAGTATCGCGCTGAGTAGAATTTTTTTATGGAATAGCTGAATACTATGAATGATGAGATCATTATAGATTGTCGCTGTTTGATTGTACTATCATTGTGACAGTGCCAATTTTTTCTATTGTTTTATTTATTATTTTTCATTCATCAATCTCTAATGCAGATATCGATGATGCTATCGATGTAGATGCGCCATATTTACCTATAATTTCCTATCTCATCCTCAAGTCATCAGCACCTTCGGCAACAGTTCATCAAAGTGCACTTTATCCAATGTATTGGGAGGTCAATGGAAAAAGAGAGTTGTTGCTCGGTGGGTTTGATTCTGGAGAACCGTTCCTGCTGACCGGCAGCACTCTGACAAGCGGACTGAACACACTCATCAACGCAGGTGGCAATTATCTGCGAAACACGATGGTGGATTTCACTAGAACATCGTCAGGAAAAACCGGCAGGTTGCACCCATTCGCCTACAGTTCAAGCACTGGGAAATTTGATCTGACATCATATAACTCAACGTACTGGACGCAGTTGGATGATATGCTGACTGAAGCAGAGGATCGCGGGATTGTTGTCAGCATTGAGTTGTTTGATCCGTGGTTCATGGTAGATTACTCTGCGTCAGACATGAAGTTTTGGTCGCAAGGTCCGTGGTCGCCGCAAAACAATGACCAATACACGACAGTTACATCTGGGCTGGCTGACGTTGAAACTGCTGTTGGTTCGCCGGACACGGTAAACTGCCATGCATTTTACAAATCCATTCCTGCAATCAATAACGTCACAGCCTTGCTGACATATCAACAAGCATTTGTTGACAAGTTATTGACGGTCACTGATACGCATACGAACGTCATATTCCAGATCGACAATGAATCAGCAGCACCTGTCGAATGGACGGATTACTGGGTTGCATACCTGCACTCAAACGCAGCAGGAACAGTTTATGTGACTGACATGCGAGGAGAACGTAATCTCGATCTGGCAGAAGCCAGACATGCAATTAATAATCCATCGCTTTATGATTTTGCTGACGCATCGCAAAATGAGTACACAAATACTCGCGACGAACAGTACTTGGATCTTATTGAATTTAGAAAGGCTATGATTGATAGTGGGCATTTACGCCCAATCAATCAGGTAAAAGTGTATTCCCGATACAATGCAAACGACACTGATTCCGACCTCGGCATTGATCGGTTTTTTATGGATATTTTCGCTGGAACCGCTGCTGTAAGATTTCACCAACGACCTGTAGGAGAAGGACTAAGTCCTGGTGCTAAACGCGCGATAAAGTCTGCCAGGTGGCTAGATGACCAGGTTGAGCTTGCCTCAATGGTGCCAATTCCGCTCAATGATTCTCGATGGATTTATAGAGATGATAACGAGGTATATGGCATGGAGGGGAATAATATGTTTGTGTTTGTTTATTCCAGTGTTGTCGGTACTGTATATAATCCATCAGGCATTAAATTTGATCTGCGCGATGACTTTTCTGGGTATGTTCAGATTACTTGGTTTAATGCAGATACAGGTGAGCAACACAACGGGGGAACATTCGATGCAACATCAGACTGGACGCCTTTGTACAGACCAGACAGGGTCTCTGACACACGATGGATTGCTATTGTAAGAGCATTTATAAAACAATGGTAGGGTAGCTTCGGCTACGTGGCTGGATCAGGCAGGAATACAAGTACTTTGGCACGATGAGAGTCTGTATATGGACTTCTCCTCGTTTACAAGTAAGCTGTTCACAGCTGTAGACTCGACTACGTATGTAAATCCAACCTCTTGAGAGACTACGTTGATGCCGTGCCAAAAAGGCTGGAGCTCCCAGTCTGACAGGGTGCGTGACAGGCAGCTATGGAGCACTATGTATGAACCGCCGCTCAATAAAGAGGCATCATGCGTTATACGGATTGTCGAAAAGCACCGGCATACCGTCACTATCGATGGGCAGTTTTATAATGATGATAATCGATTCCCCTAAAATCAGAATAGACGGATATAATTCATCTTCGGGTGGGAATTAGACAACCATGCCGATTAAAAAGACCGTGAAGATTGCGCAGAGGGGAATTGCAAGAATCATCGCGAAGATGCCTATGACTCTTGTCTTCGAATTCAGTGCAGAGGCCAGTCCAGCCAAGATCGCCGCGAAGCCGGCAGCCACGGCTGCAAAAAAGTAAGACTGCACGCACTCGGTTTGGCAAGTGCGCGTCTCGAAAGGTCCCGACAGCAGGTTCATGGTCATTAGCGATGTTAAAGTCCAGGCAACCAGTGCCAATACTACCCCTAGTATGGCTATTATTTTCATCAGACTAGTCTCCTCCAAAATCGATTGGCAAGCATATGATTCAGCAACTACAGCTCTTCTCGCGCTGTGAGTGCCCTTGTTATCAGCTTGCCAGTTTTTCCAGATCGCGTCTATACGTGTTCCCAAATTGTCTCAGGCGTTTGAAGAGTTGATCGTATTCGATTAATGAACCCCGTCGCAACAAAAGTTTATTCCGATCATTACGATGAAACGGCTCACCGAGGCACTGCGAAGGCAGATTAGATCATGCGTAAGCCTCAAGCACTCGAATTTATCCAGCACCAGGCTCAGATTCTGCGCCTCGATTCTGGGCTGCCGTGCTTCGTAAGAGAGTGACAGACTATTCAGAAGTCCCTGTCAAAAAACCTGTTCCTTTATCTAGAGCCTGTAGATATATGGGTCGTCGTAAAACCTGCATGTGAGCTGGAAGGA
>JBGCEN010000208.1:0-26883 GCA_045106435.1 Rhodothermales bacterium | reverse complement strand
TGTCATCCTGTCAGCCATTTTTCAATGGTATGCTTTTCGTTCTCCCTTTCATTGTAGTTGATATTCAGTTTCCCCTGCCAAAAATTCAGAGATAGAGATGAATCTCCAAAAATTTACTGTCAAAGCGCAAGAAGCTGTTCGTAAAGCGACGGAGATTGCGGCGTCTAAAAATCACCAGGGCGTCGAATCGGTTCATGTGCTTAAAGCTTTTCAGAGTGATCCTTCGGGCATTGTTGTCACGATGCTGCAGAAATTGGGCGTAAAAAGCAGTTTCCTGGATACAAAGCTTGAGCAATTGATGGGCAAGTTGCCGGTTGTAACCGGCGCCAGTGTATCCGGTCAATACGTTGGCCAGGGACTTAAAAAGGTATTTGATCGGGCGCTTGCTGAAGCTGAATTGCTCAAGGATGACTACATCGCGAGTGAACATTTGCTGATGGCATTTGCGGAAGACAAATCTGAACTGGGCAAGTTTCTCCGTGAGCAAGGGGTTTCAAAAGACCAGATTCTTGCTATCCTTAAAGATATAAGAGGTGGGCAAAGTGCGTCTGATCCTCATGCAGAAGAGCGTTACGATGCGCTAAAGCGTTATACGAGAGACCTGAACGATCTGGCAAGACGTGGGAAAATTGACCCGGTTATCGGGCGAGATGAAGAGATTCGTCGGGTGTTGCAGATTCTTTCTCGTCGTACAAAGAATAACCCTGTGTTAATCGGCGAGCCTGGCGTGGGTAAGACTGCTATTGCTGAAGGCCTGGCAATTCGTATTGTGCAGGGAGATATTCCTGAAAATCTAAAATCCAAAAGGATACTGGCGCTGGATATCGGTTCTTTGATCGCCGGCGCAAAGTATCGCGGTGAATTTGAGGATCGGCTGAAGGCTGTTGTTAAAGAGGTGACCGATTCTGACGGGCAGCTTGTACTCTTTATTGATGAGATTCACACGCTTGTAGGTGCAGGTGCCGCCGAAGGTGCGGTTGATGCTGCAAATATCCTAAAGCCGGCGCTGGCGCGTGGAGAGCTGCGTGCCATTGGTGCTACAACGTTGGATGAGTACCGGAAATACCTCGAAAAAGACAAAGCACTGGAGCGCCGTTTCCAGACCGTTGTAGTAGACGAGCCTTCCGTGGAGGATACCATCTCTATTCTACGCGGGATTAAAGACAAATATGAAGTGCATCATGGTGTCCGGATCATGGATGGTGCTCTTGTAGCGGCTGCGGAGTTAAGTCAGCGCTACATAACCGATCGTTTCTTGCCAGACAAAGCGATTGACCTGATTGATGAGTCGGCCGCAAAACTTCGCATTGAAATAGACTCTATGCCAGAAGAGCTGGATGGACTGGAGCGCCAGATTCGTCAGCTTGATATTGAGCGTGAGGCAGTGAAGCGGGAAGGAGATAATGGAAAGCTTGCGTCAATTGCAGAACAGCGCGCCAATCTCGATGAAGAGCGAAAAGAATTGCAGGCGCGTTGGCAGAATGAAAAAGAGCTGATTCAGCAGATTCAGCACGCAAAAGAAGATATCGAAAACCTTCGGGTTGAAGCAGAAGACCTGGAGCGTCAGGGGAATTACGGGAAGGTGGCCGAAATACGGTATGGGCAGGTGCCTCAATTAGAGCAGGGTGTCGAAACCGCGAAAACAAAGCTGGATCAGATTCAAAAAGCCGGCGCACTGCTCAAGGAAGAAATTGATGCAGAAGATATCGCAGAAATTGTATCCAGGTGGACAGGTGTGCCTGTTTCTCGGATGTTGGAAAGCGAGCGCGAAAAACTGCTCAAGATGGAAGAAGAGTTGAGCCGGCGCGTGATTGGTCAACCGGAAGCGCTCGAGGCAGTTTCACATGCTGTACGCAGAGGGCGTGCCGGATTGCAGGAAGCTTCAAGGCCGATTGGGTCGTTTATCTTCCTGGGGAGCACCGGGGTTGGTAAAACGGAGCTGGGCAAGGCCCTGGCTGAATTCCTGTTCAATGACGAGCACGCCATGGTTCGTATTGATATGAGTGAGTTTCAGGAGCGGCATGCAGTAAGCCGGCTCATTGGTGCGCCTCCGGGATATGTTGGCCATGATGAAGGCGGTCAGTTAACCGAGGCCGTGAGGCGACGTCCCTATGCAGTGATTTTGCTCGACGAGATAGAAAAGGCACATCCTGAGGTGTTTAACATCTTGTTGCAGGTGCTTGATGACGGCCGGCTTACGGACAACAAAGGCCGCACGGCTGATTTTAAGAATACGATCATTATCATGACGAGTAACCTGGGTTCTGAACTGATCCAGGAACGCATGGATGCCCTGAACGGAGAGCTTTCCAAAGAGGCTCAAAGCAAGTTGGATGACGATTTAATGGGTATGCTGAAGAAAAAACTGCGCCCTGAGTTTCTGAATCGTATTGATGAGGTCGTGATGTTTCATCCTTTGGGCCGGCGCGAGATTCGCAGTATTGTAGAAGTACAGTTTACGCGTGTGGCCAACATTGCCATGAAAAGCCACAATATCGTGCTTGAATTGACAGATGAGGCGAAGGACTGGATTGCAGCGCGTGGTTTTGATCCTGTTTTTGGTGCGCGTCCTTTGAAGCGTGTGCTTCAGCGTGAAGTAGAGAACAAGCTCGCTGAGCAGTTGCTTTCCAGTTGGATTAAGGATGGTGATACCGTGCGAATCGATCTCGTAAACGGCGGCCTTACCTTTGAACAGGTAAAGCGCGAGGCCCAGATTGAGGCACCTGTTGTCACTTAGGTAATGCATTGGTGAAAAAATGGCTGGCAAGGAATATCGAATTTTGAAGGATCTATAAGAGCACTTCGGAATTCGATATTCCTTGTTTAGCATCAGGTATCCAGTCTTAATGAATACTTGTCCACAAGCTGTGGAAAACTTGCGTTAATAGCTGTGGATTAAATGTGATGAACTAGGCACATCATCTTCGTAAACTTGCCGTTCTACAATTCCTCTATATCGTGTTCTCTCTAGTACACTCCGGAGACCTTGCGATTCGGGGCGAACGTTAGGTGAAATGTTACACATACAGGTACACAACCAGGTATGTGACGTTCATTACCTGATCAGGCGTCCGATAAACGCAATTTTCCCAAGTATTTTTGAGTGACGTGTTTGCAGCAAACCTGAATGATATTGATTGAATTGTATCGCTGCTTCACCAAGATCACAAATATTCACATCCTTTGAAGGCGACGTGTCCTGACAGAGATCCCTCGTAGTTATGTATCTGAGTAAACTCGCACTGCACGGTTTTAAAAGCTTCGCCCAGCAAACCTCGCTCAATTTTGATCCTGGTGTTACAGCTGTAGTTGGCCCCAATGGATGCGGCAAGTCCAACATTGTTGATGCTGTTAGATGGGTGACTGGAGAGCAGCGCGCACGCGTGTTGCGTTCTGATAAGATGGATAGTGTCATTTTTAATGGCACGGCGAAGCGCAAAGCCCTCGGGATGTCGGAGGTCACACTGACCATTCAAAACACGAAGGGTATTCTGCCTACCGAGTATTCGGAAGTGACCATTGGCCGGCGTCTTTATCGCTCCGGTGAATCTGAGTATCTGCTGAATGGGACCCAGTGCCGGCTCAAGGACATCCTCAACCTGTTCATGGATACAGGGATGGGGCCGGGGGCGTATTCGGTTATCGAGTTGAAGATGATCGACGAAATTCTTTCAGAAAATACAGCGGATCGCAGACGCCTGTTTGAAGAAGCAGCCGGCATCACCAAATACAAGCTGCGGAGAACGCAGGCCTTGCGTAAACTGGATAATACGCAGGCAAATCTTACGCGTATCCGGGATCTCACCGATGAAATAGGCAAGCGGGTGATTTCGCTAAAGCGTCAGGCTGAAAAAGCCGCGCGTGCGAAGGAGTTAAACACACGACTCCATGAGCTGGAAATGGCCCTTGCCCAATGTGAGTTGAACAATCTCCGGAAGATCGAGAAAAACCTCAGCGAAGAAGCCAAAACGCTGAAAGATCAACTGGAAGTCCATACAGTACAGCAGGGCAAAGAAGAAGCTGAGATTGAATCTTTGCGCGTTGATCTGGTTGGACAGGAAAAAGAACTGAGAGCGCGGCAACAGGTGCTTAATGAGCATCTGGAGAAAGTGCGGACCCTTGAAACCGAAAAACGACTTACGCTTGAGCGTTTTGAGTCTGCCAATAGAAATATTGAGCGCGCGATACAGGAGCAGCAGGAAGCAGGCGTGCGGATCGAGCAGCTCAAAGTACACTTGTCTACGCTGAACAAAGAGTTGGATGAAGCCAGGCCGCTTCTGGAGAAAGCACGAAAAGTAGCTGACCACGCGAAGCTGGAGAGCGAGAAAATGAGTGCGCGGTCCAAAGAAGCCTGGGAAACACTCCAGAGCCTACGTGCTGATGAGGAGCGTGCAGAAAAAGAACGGGGAGATCGCCGGCGTAATCTGGATCGGCTCGCAAACAGGCTTGAGCTAATTCAGAGTGAATCCGAAAAATCTCAGCACTTGATTACTGGTTTTGATACCAGAATTGCTGAAACCGGCGCGCGGATGAAAGTGGTCGGTACGCATCTGGAAAGCGCAAAAGTGACTGTGGGTAAAGCGCGTGCTGGATTGGAAGATGCAGAAACGGAACGTGATACGCTGCGGCTGAAATGGGAGAAGTCTACCGAAGCTCTACGACAAATAGAGCGTCAGCACGATGCAATTGGTGCTGAGGTGACGCTGCTTGAAAGCCTTATTAGCTCCTATGAAGACGTGTCGGAGGCTTTTCATTATCTGGCTGAAACGGACGGCTGGACCAGTGGTCCGATGGAAACAGTGGCAGATATTCTTGGCTGTGAGCCGCAATATCAATTAGCCCTGGATGCGGCTTTGGGCGTATTTGCAACGTGTATTGTCGTGCAAACGGAGGCAGAAGCAAGAAAAGCTATTGCAATGCTTCGGAATGACGATAAAGGGCAGACTGAAATTATTGTATTGGATCGTTTGCGTCCGCCAACCCGCTATTCCGAGTTTATAGAAGAGGCTGCAGATCGGGGGGCTATTCCACTAATTGACAAAGTACGCGTCAGCAATCCTGCGCATCGCAAATTAGCAGATGCACTGCTGCATAACAGCTTTCTTGTAAAATCGCTGGAGCATGGCCAGGATCTGATCGATACGCTCGACGAGATGGCAAATATGCTCTACGGCTCGAGTGTGCCTATGCGATACGTGGCACAAACGGGTGAATGGCTTGATGCGCGCGGAATTCTGAGAGGTGGCAGCCAGAAGCAGAATGAGTTTAATCAGACGGGCCGGCTACAGCGCCGCGAACAGTATGAAGCCGCCATTCAGAATCTGAGAAAACTGGAAGCGGCCCTTCATCAAAAAGAAATTGCTGCAGTCCAGTTAAAGGAAAAACTTGACAGCGTTCCATTTGACGACCGAAAACGAACGCTGGCTGAAGCAGAACGCTTGTTCTCAACAGCCGAAAGAGAATACGTGCGTGTTTCACATGAGCACGGTTCGATAGAGCAAAGGCATGTTGAGGCCGTTGAGCGGATCGCCGAGCATCAGTCTTCGATTACTTCAATACATGAAGAAATTGCTGTACTGCAGGCACCCGTAGAAGCTTCTGAAGAACAGCTTAAAGAGCTGCGCAGGTCTCGTGTATTGGCAGAAGAATCTTTCCGTGCAGCGGAAGCAGACAATACGCGTGCGCTGAATCAGTTCAATGAAGCAAGCATTGCAGTACTGCAGGCGAAGAACCACTTTGAAAACCTGAGCCGTGATCTGGATCGCAATAAACTGGATACTGCAACACTCGCCGGCCAAACGGAAACGCGTGAGGAGCATATTCAGGGGCTCAAAAATAGTATTTCTTCGCACGAGCAAACACGCGCAGACCTGGAAAAACAAATCTATGACTTGTATGCAGACCGGCCCGATCTTGAAGGAGCTGTAGATGAAGCAGAACAGGCAAGGCAAGGGAGCATCTCCAGAATATCTGAGCTTGAATCCAAGCTCCGGTCCATCCGGCAAACCCGCGAACAAGGGATTCGCGCGGAGAATGAACGAGCGGTTCAGTTAGCAGAAGTGCAGACGCGAATTTCCGAGTTGTTGAAAAATGTAGACGAGAACTTTGAAATATCTCTGCTTGAAAATCCAGTAGAAGTACCCGAAGACTTTGATGAGCGTGAGTCAAAACGAGAAGTTAAAGAGCTTCGGTCACGCGTAAGAAATCTGGGCTCGATCAATGAATTGGCGCTTGAAACCTATGAAGAGGAAAAAGAGCGCTTTGAGTTCATGAGTGCGCAGCAGGAGGATCTCGAACAAGCAGAACAAAGCTTGTTGGATACCATTTCTGAAATCAATACGACGGCTGCTGAACGGTTTGATAAAACGTTTCAGGAAGTACGTACCAACTTCGCCAAGCTGTTCTCAACACTCTTTGGGAAAGACGATACAGCTGATTTGTTCTTGTCAAATCCAGATGATCCCCTTGAGTCGCCCATCGAAATCGTTGCTAAGCCTAAAGGAAAACGCCCGAGTGCAATCACGCAGCTTTCTGGTGGCGAGAAAACACTGACTTCTACAGCATTGTTGTTTGCGATTTATCTCGTGAAACCAAGTCCGTTTTGTATTCTGGATGAAGTAGATGCCCCTCTGGACGAAGCCAATGTTGAGCGGTTTATGCAACTCATCCGTGAGTTCTCCAATAACACGCAATTCATCATGGTTACCCACAATCGCCGCACGATGGAATTGGCAGATCGCCTGTATGGTGTTACCATGCAAGAAGAAGGCGTATCCAAGCTTCTGGGTGTGAAATTCGATGAAGCTGCTGAACTCGTTTCCTAAGTGCAACCACATGTACTTAGCCGTGTCATGCTGAGTAAATTGATCATAATCCTCTTTTCTTCCCCTCATCCCATCTATTTGTAGTCCATACACTTTAAGCCAGATTCTTGATATTTTATATCAGACGACTCTGCTTTAAACCCATTCTACGCAACTCGTCGATGCCTGCCGTCATTCGTCGATTTAGGCACATCCATCTCTCAATTGCCCCGTAGTGGTTTCTAAAATAACAAGGCAAAGTATTGCGCCGGCAGGAAGAAAGCTGCCGAAATTCACGGCCGAAATTCACCGCCGAAATTCACTGTCGCAATGTGCTGCCGGAAACCCTGCGAATGCATATGGCACAGTCTACTCAGTTCTTGAAATTAGCCGCAACAGGATTGCTCCTGATTGTGTGCAGTGCAACGGCAAGATCCGTTGTTGCTCAGTCAGAACAGTTGCCTGTGTATATACAGGGACGTGTCCTTTCCGAAGCCGGCGAACCCATGCTGTTTGTGAATGTACAGCTTCAACATACAATTGACGGTGCAGCAACGGATAGCAATGGTAATTTTGCTTTTAAAACACAGCAAACCGGGCCTCAAACCCTTCAGGCCTCAATGATTGGTTTTGAGCCGGCGATAAAGCAGGTGACTTTGGCCGCAGGAGATACACTTACTTTTAATCTGGTGCTAAAAGAGACCCTGATTTCGCTCGAGGAAGCCATTGTTACCGCCAGTGCTTATGCAACAGGAGATGCAGAAGCGGTGACTTTGCAATCGCTTGAGGTTATCACAACACCAGGGGCCGCTGCAGACATCTTTCTTGCGATAAAGACGTTTCCGGGCGTCGCAATGGTTGATGAAGGCGCCGGCTTGTTTGTGCGTGGAGGGGATGTCGGTGAAACGGTGTTGCTGCTGGACCAGGCAACTGTTGCTCATCCATATAAATATGAATCGCCTACGGGCGGTGCATTTGGTACCATTCCTCCGTTTTTGGTTGGCGGTACGTTTTTCTCTTCAGGCGGTTTTTCGGCCAGATATGGAAATGCACTTTCAGGCGTCCTCTCTATGGAAAGCCAGGATATACCCCAACTGTTTACCTTCTCTGCCAATCTTGGGCTCGCTGCTGCTTCATTTGGTGCTGATCTTCCTGTACTACCCGGCAAACTGGGCATCAGAATTTCCGGTAACCAGAGCTTCACCGAAATGATGATGAAGGTCAATGGGTTTGCCGATGAGTTTTCGCTTACACCGCGCGGCACAGATGTCAACCTGAGCTTGATCTATCAATACTCAACTACAGGTCGCGTAAAGGTTTTCAACTATACCAATCATGACCGGGTTGGTGTGTTTGTGGACGAACCATCTTTTGACGGCGTGTTTCAGGGGAATACAGAAAACTGGTTGCACAATATTCAATGGTCAGACATTTTCAACGACTGGCTGATTGAGACGAGCTTGTCTTTGAACAGGTATAATACCCATCAGCAACTGGGGGGGCTCAATCTCAAACCCAGTGATGTAACATCTAAGCTGAGAACGGATGCGCAACGGGAAATAAACGAGCGTATCAGGATATCCGTGGGGGCCGAGTACGAACAGGTTGCCAATATCTTTAATGGCAGCGTTCCATCTCAGGAGAATATTCTGGATCCAGATGCAGCGTTCTTGCAAATTAGCGAGGAGTATAGTGGCGGCCGCGCCGGCGCTTATACCGAAGCCGAGATCAAGGCCAGTCGCAGGATTGCAGCGCGTGTTGGCATACGCATAGACCATTTTTCTCTAGCCCAATCCACCACCTTTGATCCAAGGGTTTCCCTGCGGTATGCTTTTAGCAAAGCAACGGACTTTCGAGTAGCATGGGGGGTATATCACCAAATTTCATCTGCATATAGTTTTAATCCAACCACTGGGAATCCAGCTTTAAAACCTCAGCGCGCCCAGCATTTCATTGCCGGCCTGAATCATGAGAAAGGCCAACTGATGATGCGCCTGGAAGGGTATTACAAGCCCTATAAAGATCTTGTATTGGAAGAAGATGCGCTAAACTTTTCAAATACAGGAAGCGGAAAAGCCTACGGAGTTGATGCTTTTGTCAAATACGGCGGATTCCTGCAAACTCGGGCAAACGGGTGGATTTCCTATAGCTATCTGCATTCTGAGCGTAAGCAACCACGCTACATAGGTAGCGACATTCAACACCAATTGGGCCCCTCTCCTTTTGACATCACGCATAATTTAACCGTAGTTGCGAAGATGCGCCTCATTCAATTGTTGAGTGGTGGCTTTACCTATCGATACGCTACAGGCCGGCCTTTTACCCCTGTAGTTGACGCCATACCAGATGCCAGTGACTCCTTCTTTTTGCCCATAGAGGGAAATGTTGGATCAGAGCGTTTGCCAGACTTTCAACGGCTTGATGCTACGTTGAGCTATTATCTGCCCTTTGGCAAAGGACACAATGCCACGTTTTATCTGGCTGTTAGCAATTTACTGAATCGCATAAATGTACTCGATTACGAGTATTCCAGAGACTACTCCGAGCGAACAACACGCAGATCGAATTATCGCAGATTTGTTTACTTCGGAGTGTCAATAAACTTCAATCGTATCCCTGGTTAGTTTTTGATAGTCTTTTGATAGCCTTATGAACAGGACGACCAACCATCCCCGACCTGAAAAGAGAAACCGTATGAAATCGATCTTCACCATGATTTTTGTTGCTTTCTTGTTGACCATATTGTCACAGCCTGTTGAGGCGCAAGATTTATTGCTGAACAATGCGCAAATCGTAGACCCTGCGGGTGAAACGATTACAACAGGCTCTGTGCTGATACGGAATGGGAGGGTTTCTGAAATCTCCAGCGCCACATTTATGGCAGAACAGCCGGCATCTTTCGATGGCGAGATCATCGACTTGCAAGGCAAATGGCTCATGCCCGGACTGAATGATATGCACACCCATTCTTACGGGAATATGGGGCCATCCCAAACAGCCGGCGATTTTGTGATGACCGGGGCTGTTGCCCGGCGCATGTTGTACGCAGGGGTTACAGGTTTTCTGGATCTATTTTCGGCAGAAGACTTCATTTTTCAGCTCAGGGAGCAAAAGCGGAATGGTGAATTTCCTGGCGCTGATATTTATGCCGCCGGGCCTATTCTAACAGCACCGGGAGGACATGGGACAGAGT
This sequence comes from Rhodothermales bacterium, assembly GCA_045106435.1. GTDB lineage: Bacteria > Bacteroidota > Rhodothermia > Rhodothermales > JAHQVL01 > JBCCIM01. Next base: position 16,887 of record JBGCEN010000208.1, on the reverse strand, counting down.
ACGGCATTGCCACAAGAACGATTAGTAACCCAGAGGAAGCAACGGTTCAGGTTGATGAATTGGCCAATAAACAACCTGATGTTATCAAAATAGTGTATGACAACGCCGGATATATGCCCACCGTTGACAAAGCAACCATGACCGCAGTTTCGGTAGCGGCTAAAGCACATAATATTCCTGTGGTTGCGCACATTGGCAGTTGGGATGATGTGCGGGATGTGATTTCAGCGGGTATAAAAGCAATTACACACACCCCAAGAGGCGAGATACCCGAGGATATTATTGCACTGATGAAAGCACAAGAAGTGCTAACTATCCCGACGCTTGCGGTGCAAACAGAATTTTCAAGACTTGTACGAGAGCCAGCCGCGCTGGATAACTCATTGCTGGCTGCGGTAACGCCACCTGAATTACTTGATTCATATCGCGATACAAGTGCTTACGATCCTCGCTTTAAAGGATTCCTGGTGTGGCAGGAGGGTATGCGGGCGGATATTTTCGCATCAGTCAACAAACTTGCAAAAGCTGGCATTCCCGTGCTAACGGGGACGGATGCAGGAAATCCTGGTGTTTTTCAGGGATTTTCCGTTCATCGCGAGATGGAGCTGTTGGTAGAAGCCGGCCTTTCTCCCTGGCAGGCGCTGGCTTCCGCAACTACTCTTGCGGGAGATCTGGTTGGACAATCCTTTGGTGTCCGGAAAGGCGATCTGGCCAATTTTATTGTACTCAATACTTCTCCGGTTGAAGATATACGCAATACGCAGGATATCGACATGGTAATTCAACGAGGAGAATTGATTGATCGCGATGGATTATTGGATGATAAGGCTGTCGCCGTTTCTGGGACAACGGCCAGTTTTGAAGGCCCGCTAATCGATGATTTCAGCGAAGCTTCCTTGATGAGTTCTTTAGGGATCTCGTGGATACCCCAGACTGATAAGGTGATGGGAGGCAATTCTACATTAGTCCATTCGAATGAAAACGGAGTGCTAAAAGTCAATGGCTCGGTAAAGCCTTCAAGCGGCCGGCCGGGCTTTGCGTCATTTACATTGCAATTGAATAGTGCCGGCAAACCGATGGATATCTCCTCTTTTGATGGCGTAGAGATCCAATTAAATGTAACGAAAGGCGGCGTTGGACTTCAGTTGATGACACCGCAAATTACCAATTACGATTACCATGGAAAGTTACTCATGCCTACAGATGGCATGCAGGTGGTAAAAATCCCCTTTGATGAATTTCAACAAATGTGGTCTGCTCAAATGCCATGGACAGGAAAGGATGTGTTTGCCATTGCATTGATGGTGAGCAACTTCCAACAACTGGATTTTGCTTATGAAATTGACTCCATCGGCTTTTACAAAGAGTAGGTTTTGATGGGAAGTGGACGCTCTTACAGGCCAATATAGATTCTGGTTAACGAAACTCACGAATATCGATAAAAACATGAAAAAGCATCACGTCTTAGAAGTAATAACCGTCATTGTTTTTATGTTGCTGTCCATGCCGGCCATAGGCCAGGATGTAGATGGCTTACTGCTTGAAGCCAAGCAAAAACTGACTGAAGGACAAAGTGCAAACAACGTGTCCATAATTATGGAGTCACGCGCGATGTTTGAACGCGCCGGCTCTTCTGCTGAACGGAAGGTACTTGCACACTACTATGTAGCCCTCGCTAGCTACCGAATGGCCACAATGAATGCGAGTGAGAAAGAACAGCTTAAATACCTGGACCAGAGTATTGAGCAACTGGAGAAAGTGATAGAAATGGACGCGGCTTTTACAGAAGGATACGCCTTGCTTGGCAGTGCATTGGGTTGGAAAGCAGGCTTGAAGCCGATGCAATCTATGTTTCTTGGACCCAGAGCAAATAAAATGGTAGCGAAAGCGAAAGAATTACAACCTGAAAACCCCCGTGCCATTATGATAGGCGCTGTGAGTGATTACAATACGCCCAAGATGTTCGGTGGTGATCCGGTGCGTGCCATGAAAGGCTTTGAAGAAGCCATTGCCTTGTTCGAAAAAGAAGAACTTGAAGACCCATTGATGCCGGCGTGGGGCCACGAAGAAGCATACGCGTGGCTGGGGCAGGGCCACTTGACAAATGGGGCAAAAGAACAAGCACGTGCTGCACTGGAGAAATCACTTGAAATCAACCCTGATTACGGCTGGGTTAAGTATGTATTATTGCCGAAGGTGTCGTCGGCCACGCCCTAGTACTTTGTCAGCAAAGTTAATAGAGTATTGAGGTTCATAGGTACGAGAAGTACAAAGGGTTCGAAACGTACGAAATACGGCTCGCTTCAGTTAATTCGTACCCATCGTACCATGCAAATAGGCGTGAAGTCAATCGTCCTTTCTCAGTATTCAGTATTGCGAAATTCGGAAATAAAAGCGCTATCTCTGATAACCGAAAACTGAATACTGAGAACTGGTTACCGAGAACTTGCTATCAACGTAGACTGCCGCTATTATGAGATAATCATCGCAAGCTGGTATCGATTGTGTAATGACCCATGTAGACTTATCAGCAGAAAAAATAGCCTTTCCAGTCCTAAAACCCAGGATTACGAAGAAGGGTGTTTTGATCAGTGCCATTTGTTGGCTGCTTTATGCGACGGCCTATAGTTTTATGGTTGCAGTGAGCGGTCAGGATGGTTTTTGGGGAGTATACATTGGCCAAATTTTCGCCGCGATTATCGCAGGATTGCTGAGTGTAGGGCCCTGGCTTTTGATTGTTCGCCGAATGGCAGCATTTCGGTGGCCGGCAATTATCGCAGCACACGTGATTGTTGCGCCGATTTATTCGTGGCTGTCGCTTGAGTTGTTCTTGGTGTTGATTGAGTACACCGCGGCGCCTACCGTATATTATGCTGTTGCAGAGGTGTCTGTGTTTTTGTTCGGCAGTAATGTGACAACGTATATCGTGCAATTTGCCCTGTTTCATGCCTACTGGATTTTCCAGCGACTTCGGATAAAAGAAAAACAAGCCATAGAATTGCAGGCGCTGGCGAAAGAAAGTGAACTGGCTGCGCTTAAGGCACAGATTAATCCGCATTTTCTGTTCAATACGTTGAACTCGATGAATGCGATGGTAAAGATGGATCCGGAGGAGACGCGCAATATGATTATGCAACTTGGCGACTTGTTGCGTTATGCGCTTGATAGCTCCAGAAAAGACCTGGTGACATTAAAAGAAGAGCTTGCATTTTCTTCTGCCTATTTAAAGCTGGAAGGGCACCGCTTTGCTGAACGGTTGGAGGTTCAATTTGATGTGCCGTATGAACTTGAAGATGTGCTGATTCCTCCGATGGTCCTACAGCCCTTGGTGGAAAATGCAATAAAACACAGCATTTCAAAAAGAGAAGAGGGCGGTAAAATATTTATAACGGTTCGGAAAGAAGCAGAGCAGGTACGCATAGAAGTTAAAGACATAGGTAAAGGGACAATTATATCCCGGCATGTATCACATTCGCCCGGTATAGGGTTGTCAAATACCAGCAGCCGGCTCGAAAAACGACTGGGCCCCGAAGCGGCATTACAGACGGAAGATTTGAGTCCTGAAGGATTTAAAGTGTCATTTAAGATTCCTTATCTCGCAGCGTAATCCGAATTGGTTAAAGAAATGGTGCGGACAATTATTGTAGACGACGAGCCCTGGGCGCGGTCGATTATCAGGGAGTTTTTACAGGATTACAGTGAAATAGAAATAGTAGCGGAGTGTGTGAATGGCCGGGAAGCGATAACTTGTGTTGAGGCTGAGCGACCAGACCTGATGTTTCTGGATATCCAAATGCCCGGACTGAATGGATTTGATGTTATAGAACAGTTGCAGCATATCCCGCAAATTATCTTCTCAACAGCCAATGATTCTTTCGCAATAGACGCATTTGAAACAGGTGCGATCGACTATCTGCTCAAGCCCTACAACAAAGAGCGATTTGGAACGGCGGTTGGCCGCGTATTGAAAAATCAGCACGTGGCATTGGAGCGTGAGACCATGCAGCATTTTCTCAAATCGATAAAGCAGCCGGCTTCGTACGCAGATCATCTATTTGTTCGTGTCGCTGAGAAGATCTTTCCTGTGGCAACCAATGACGTCTTATGGGTTGAGGCAGCCGGCGACTATTCAAATTTACACACGGCAGATCGGAGCTATTTATGTAGCCAGGGAATTGGGTCGCTTGAGAAAAGGCTTGACCCATCCGTGTTTGTGCGGGTGCATCGCTCGGCAATTGTTTCGCTACACGCCATTGCTCATATCGTCAGTGATGGGGAAGGTGGATACCGCGCGACGTTGAAGAACAATCACAAGCTCCGGGTGAGCCGTTCCTACGCCGGCAGAGTACGCGACTGGATTGTTTAAGCAAAATACTTATCTCGAATTATTGTAAACTGTAGCCCGCAATGGATCCTGCACTCGAAATTCGCAAACCTAAAGCCCGCTTTTAGCTGCGGTCGGTAGGGTTTTTGTAATGGGATGAATAACTTGATATAAATAGTAGTAAAATTGTGTAAAGTAGTGGGTAATTAAGTAGGGAATTACCATGAAGCTGGGAAAAAAAGGAATCTAGAGGTTGAATTTTTTCTTTCTCACAGGGAGATTGCAGGTTACTTGGACAATTTTTTGATTTTTTAATAGTCTACAGCATAGAAGATAATTACCCGGGGTTTCGTTTTGAACGAATATTTACTTCTAGGATTAGCAGCAATCATTGTGTTGGGCATTATTGCCCAATGGCTATCTTGGCGGTTTAAAATTCCTTCCATTTTGCTGCTGCTGATTTTTGGCTTTTTAGCCGGCCCGGTTACAGGCCTGCTAAATCCCGAAGAACTGCTGGGCAGCTTGTTGTATCCCTTTCTTTCGCTCTGTGTAGGGCTGATTCTTTTTGAGAGCGGGCTACGATTTAACCTGGCCGATCTCCGCGCATCAGAGAAGGCCGTGAGGAATTTGACCAGTGTTGGGGTGATTGTATCCCTTGGCCTGATAACCGCTGCGGCGTACTACATTATTGGCTTGGATCTCAGTATGTCTATTTTGCTGGGGTCTATTTTGGTAGTAACTGGTCCATCGGTATTGATTCCTCTACTGCGGCATGTGAGGTCTTCCGGTCGCGTTGGTGCAATTGCGAAGTGGGAAGGGACCATGATCGATCCCATCGGAGCAATCATTTCGGTACTTGTGCTCGAGACGGTCATCTTTTTCAACGAGCCCATTGTGCAAGGCCTAGAAGTCAGTAGCATGGGCGAGGCCATCTTCCATGCGATTGAAGGACTTTGTCTCATCATTTTTGTAAGCCTTGGTGTGAGCGTGCTGAGCGCCGGCTTACTGGTAACTTTATTTAAGCGCCGGCTTATTCCGGATCACCTGAAAAATGCTGTGGCCATGATGGTGGTAGTTGGCGTCTTTGCCATTACCGAAATGCTACGCCAAGAGTCGGGTTTACTGGCAACGGGACTTTTGGCCACGCTATTTCTGGGTATCATTATCGCGAATCAGCCTTATGTGCCGGCGCGGCGTGTTTTCCTCTTCAAGGAAGAGTTTCGGGTTTTCCTTTACGCGGTTGTCTTTATTCTTTTTAGTGCCCGCCTTGAAATTACTGAATTGGAATTCATCAATCAGCAGACCCTCATTTTTCTGGTTGTATTGATGTTTGCAATCCGGCCCATTGCTGTTTTGCTGTCTTCGATAGGGGCAAAGCTGAATTGGCGAGAATACGTTTTCTTATCCTGGCTTGGGCCCAAGGGGATTGTCGCCGCAGCGCTGGTTGCATTGTTTAGTTTCAGACTCGAAGAGATTTTCCCTGAGAATAGCGGCGGCCTGGTGCCGATCGTATTTCTGGTAATTATTGGTACAGTTGCCATCAGTGGGCTGACTGCTACACCGCTGGCGCAGGCGCTCAAACTTGCTGAGCGAAATCCGCAAGGAAACCTGTTTATCGGTGCCCAATCCTGGGTGCGGCGTATGGCCAAAGTTATCCAGGAGCAGGGCTATTCGGTTATGCTGGTTGATTCAGATCCTCGCAATATAGCGCATGCAGAACAGGCCGGCCTTGATGCGAAGTTAACCCATGTCTTGACAAAAGAAGTTGTAGATGAGCTTGAATTGGGTGAATTTGGCCGCATGCTCGTGTTGACGCCCAATGAAGAAATTAATGCGCTGGCTACACTCAACTTCCACGAATATTTTGACGGCTCCGAAGTTTATCATCTGCCGGTACGCGGGCATACAGAACCGCAAAACCCGGAAGAGGCATTACAGCATGTACAAGGTCGGCATTTATTTGGAGAGGAAGTAACGTACGCCTCATTGAATACCCGGTTTATCAGCGGAGCATCAATTAAAACAGGCAAGCTTACGGAGGACTTTACATTTGAAGATTTCCGATCAAGATACGGGACAAACGCCATCCCGCTTTTCCTCATCCGGAATAATGGTGATCTTCATGTGTTTACAGCTGAAGATGAAATAGAGCCAGAAGCCGGCGAGACACTCATTGCCCTGATCAATCGCGTAGACAAGATTTCAGAAGAGTCAGACGGCTTGCTTGCCCTGGGTGATATCACCATTACAGAAAGGGCCTGATCGAACTTCTGTATTCTGTGCTTAAAAGAGATGTCGACCCCATCAGTATAACCTATGCCCATTGACGCGCATACCCGCTTCGTCTCGCTCTTGGGGTATCCCTTGGGCCATTCACTCTCTCCGGAGATCCATAATACAGCCTTTCAAGCCCAGTCCATAAACATGGTGTATCTCTGCATGGAGGTGCATCCTGATAATCTGAAGCGTGCTTTGGATGGGTTTAAGGCGGCCAAGTTTGTGGGGTCGAACGTAACCATTCCTCATAAACAAGCCGTTTTTGAGCTGGTAGATGAGCTTTCTGATCAGGCAAAGGCGGTGGGTGCTGTGAATACGGTTGTTTGCAGATATGGAAAAGATGGGGAGGTGGAAAGTTTGTATGGTGACAACACCGATATTCGTGGTTTCCTGGATCCTCTGGCTCCTCATGCCTCAGGCTTGAAAGGAGCAGAAATGGTTATCTGGGGTGCCGGCGGTGCTGCCCGGGCTGTTGCATATGCTATGCTTACCGAATACGCGCCGGCGTCGTTAACGATCGTCGCAAGAAATGTCGAAAAAGCAGGGCGTTTGGCCGAGTACTTATCTGAATTTGACAGGCAAGACGCATTAAAAGTAGCTGATTTTGGCAATGCGGCATCTGAGGTTCGAAATAGCCGGCTCCTTGTAAATGCAACCCCTTTGGGTATGCATAATCAGGCAGATGTATCCCCATGGCAAGCGTCTGATGATTTTTCGGCCGGCCAGATTGTATACGATCTTATTTACAATCCCCAAAATACTCGCCTGTTAAAAGAGGCAGCAATCAGCGGAGCGCATACATTGGGTGGGCTCGAAATGCTTATCGGACAGGCTGCTGCGTCCTATCAACAATGGACAAATCAGGAGATGCCGTTAGATGTTGTACGGGAGGCCGTAAAGCGCCGGCTCGCTTCCCAATAGTACGGTCCAGGATTTAAAAATTGGTTTATTAATCCGATACCTGCAAGGACAAAGCCCGTTGAAGTTGGGGTTTGTAAAGCCAAATTACGCACTATCATTTCTGATAAAAATCTAATGAACGTAGCCAGTCGCGCAAAGGGCACGTCATTGGGAAGTTTTCAGCTCAACTTTCCAACACTTCCTCACACTTTTTTACGTGCAATGGAATTGTCCAGAGACGTGGAAAACATCAATATTGACGAAGTTGTTCAAGTTGTGCAAAATGATTTGAGTGCGGTAACGCGTATTCTCAGAGTTGTTAACTCTGCATATCATGGGGTACGATCAGAAATAAACAGTATCAGGAGAGCTGTCGTTGTTCTAGGGCCTGAGGCCGTTCTGGGTATTGTGATGAGCATGAGTCTTGTCGACTTAAGATCAAATCTCAATGTAACAACCACAGTACCTTTCCTGAATTTGGTCCGCCACAGTATTGCTACAGGATTTATAGCCCGTCATCTGGTTTCAAAAACAGCGTTAACGAGATCAGGTAACATGGATCCTCAGGAATTGCTCAACGAAGCATTTACTGCTGGATTGCTACATGATTTCGGCAAAATAGTGTTACTGCATAACTTTCCGGATGAGGCTGCTGCGTTATATGAAGAGCAGATGTCTCTTGAAAAGAGCGACAAGGAAATTCTGGAGATAGAGCGGCAGGTGTTTGGCTTTAGCCATGCTGAAACTGGCGGGTATCTGATGAATGAGCTCAATTTCCCACCGGTAATCTCTGCCATCGTCGAGCGTCACCACAATTTTGATGTGGTGGATGAATTGCCACCCTACACTCGTTCGCTACTTTATATTGTGGTTATGAGTAACCGACTGGCAAATGCTTTGGGGCATGGCTTTAATCATGAAATTACAGAACATAAGTTTGCTGAAGATCCTGTGTTGGATCTCTTGATGGCAGATAAGGTGTTTGATATAAACGATAAAGTGACCCTGATTGACGAATCTCTGGAATTGAGACCATTTGTTGATGAGTATTTGAGTGAGGTTGCTTGAGAACTTAACTGCTCAGGGTAGCGTAATTTTACGCCGGCCACTTTTTGTTTGTCAATCAACAAACCCGAGCATGCATCGCCATGATGTACATTCAGCCACAGACCTTTCGTCCGCATAGCCAAATTGTGGCTGGTTTTAGCACCAGGCTGGGAGGGGTAAGTTCAGGCGCATTTGACAGCCTGAATCTTGGATTGAGCACAAAGGATAAAAAAGAAGACGTGCTCGCCAATCGGCGCCGGCTTTTTGAACCTTTGGGGTTTTCCATTGACGCTCTCGCCATTACGGGACAGGTTCACGGGGTAGAATTAATCGAAGTGGATAAGCCTGGACTCTATGTCGGGTATGATGCAATAATCACCCAGGAGCCAGATGTATTGCTGTGTCTGAGTGCTGCGGATTGTGCTTCAGTACTCATTGCCGACCCCGAAAATAATATTATTGGCGCATGCCATGCAGGTTGGCGAGGTACAGTTGGCCAGATCGTATCAAAGACTGTACAGGCCTTGCTGGAACGAGGTGCGTGTGTTGAGACTTTAAAAGCTTATGTAAGTCCTTGTATATCAAGAGAACATTTTGAAGTAGGGATCGAAGTAGCCAATCAATTTGATCCTGCTTTTGTTTACTCCATTTCTGGTAAACCAAAACCGCATGTGGACTTAAAGAAGGCAATTCAATCACAGTTGCTTGAAAAGGGGCTTGCTGAAGATGCGATTGAAGTATCTCCCTATTGCACTTTCGCCAATACAGATCAGTTTTATTCGTACCGCGCCGAAGAAGGAAATACCGGGCGTTTAATGGGTTTTATTGGAATGAAGAAACAAGGTTTACCCTAAAAATCTTTTGCCGGTGATTACGGAACGATAAGTAAAAGACCAATCCGAGATGATATTCAGATTTGTTTGAGTCTTTCCAGATTCCTATGGGATACAAACCTATTCTGTATTCAATAAATAATTGAACCAAACGATAGAACATATTAGTGTTCGTTTTTGGGGCGTAAGAGGGTCTTTACCTTCTCCCGGCCCCTCAACAGTTCGCTATGGTGGTAACACGCCCTGTGTAAGTATTGAAGGGTCGTATCGAAACGGCAGGAAGTGGACGGCTATGTTTGACGCCGGCACCGGTGCAAGACTTCTCGGTCAGGAGCTCATTCAGAATGAAAATGACATTTTCTTTTTCCTGACGCACACCCATTGGGATCACATCCAGGGCTTTCCGTTCTTTGCCCCGATTTATCAGGCGGAAAGAAAGATTTATTTATCCCACCTCGAAGAGCGGCGCGGCTTGTTTAATTTATTGCTGGAGCAGATGGATGGCCGGCGCTTTCCAATCACCCAGGATCAGATCATGTCTTTGCTTATAAGCATGAGCACTGAAGATGTAGAGAAGAGGAGCCGCGAAGGATATCATGTAGACCGACTTCGGGTAAACCACCCGGGAGAAACCCACGGTTTCCGTTTGCATATCCGAGATCTTAAGGTCGTTTACATTCCAGATAACGAGATTGATACCCCGAACAAACCGTGGGTTACTTTTGATAAGCTGGTTGAATTCTGCCAGGATGCTGATTTGTTGATTCATGATGCCCAGTATCTGAAAGAAGATATGCCGGCAAAACGAGGTTGGGGACACAGTATTGCCGAAAATGTATGGGAATTGGCGCTCCAGGCAAAGGTGAAACAGTTGGCGCTTTTTCATCATGATCCAGATCGTACAGATGACCAGCTTGACGATATGCTGGTGAAATCGGTAAACTGGTTTAGAGAGAAAGGCGCGAACGTAGTCTGTCATGTAGCGTACGAGGGGCTTGAACTGAACTTTTAGCCCACCTTTTTCGATGCCCTTAATACCCTCCGATGTTTACATCCCTCCTTTTCCGCTCCGGAACAGGCACCTCCACACCATCTATCCTGCGTTGTTTCGGCATATAAAAACCGTTGCGTACAATAGAGAACGCTTTGATCTACCAGATGGAGATTTTCTTGACCTGGACTGGTCGTTGAATACAGATTTGGCTTTTGATGAAGCCGGCGCCGGCAATAGAGCGGATCAACTGTGCATTTTTTTGCATGGGCTCGAAGGCAGTACGGATCGCAGTTACATTAAAGGAATGGTGCGTTCATTCAACAGAAATGGATGGGATGCCGTTGCCTGTAATTTTAGAGGGTGCAGTGGAGAGTCAAACCGGTTGCTTCGTTCCTATCATGCAGGAGCAACTGAAGATCTTGTTGCAGTGATCGATCATGTGCTTTCTCGTTATAAGTACAGCCAGATAGCACTTGTAGGCTTTAGTTTGGGCGGGAATCTGATGCTGAAGTATTTAGGAGATTATGGTGCTACTGTTCCTGGTGAGATTTGTGGTGCTGTTGGAGTTTCTGTGCCTTGCGATCTGGCAGCCAGCGTGGATGCAATGGCTGCACCGTCGAATGGCTTCTATATGAAAAGGTTTATGCGTAATCTCAGGGCAAAGATGATCGCAAAGGAAGCAGATTTTCCCGGACAAATAGATATTAGCCGGCTGGATCAGATTACGACGTTTCAGGAATTTGATAATTCATACACCGCTCCACTGCATGGATTTGCCAATGCGGATGCTTATTGGGGAGCTTCTAGCTGTATCTCTGGCCTGAGAGATATTAAAATACCCACGTTGATTCTGAATGCAAAGGATGATCCTTTCCTCGCGCCGGCCTGTTTTCCTGTAGAAGCCGCGCAGTCAAACGCAGATTTGTTTTTGGAAATGCCACTATATGGTGGCCATGTAGGATTCGTGGACAAGAAAAAAGACGGATATTATTGGTCTGAACGCAGGGCACTTGATTTTTTCTCACATATATTCGCCTAAAAGAAGGCATTTCTTAAATAGATGTCAGAAAAAAAATAAAGTTAATGCCCTGCAAAAAAACCCCTTATGCGCATAATGTAAGCATCGGCTTAATAGTGTAGGTCAATTTACTTACAGTACATTCGGTAAACGTGCCTACATCGCGGAAGGGAAATTTAGGGATATATTGATTTAACCTTGGTGTATTTCCACACCTTCCTATCTGTCTTAAGCAAATCTACAAGACAGTGACAGAGCGATAGCGTCGCAGTCAGGTCAGGGCCTCCGGGTGGGGGATGTCGGGCCTGGCTGCGAATTTTGGATAATTTACCCTCTTTCTTCCGGGCTGAGTGCCCAACTCAAGGGATACGTGTAGCAATTCAGGAAAGACAAGCCGGCAGAATATATAGCCTTAAACTATCGTGCCAGTTTAGTGAGTAGAGTGCCCCGGTCGAGGTTGCTGGAAACGCGCCTGTAAGTAAAGGCTAATCTGTGTAGGGGGTTTGTCTCACGTGCTATTCCGAGGTCGTACCTACAGACAAGCCCCTATGCAATTTCGTAGATTGGAATCAATTAAAAGCTGGTACACATGATGGAGTGTTACTGGTTTCATTTCTTTGAAAAGCACATCTAATGTTTATCGGCTAGCGTTGAACCACGCAAGCTCAGCTTCCGGGTGGGGGAAGACGAACTTGTATTAATGGTTAGACACTTGCTGGTGAACCCAAGCAAATCTGTCTCCGCATTTCTAAAGACAGTGATAGAGCGATAGCGTCGCAGAGATGCCAGGCTTCCGGGTGGGGGAAGCCTGGCTTACCTGCGAGCAAATTAAGAAATACTTCCGCTGCCATATCTAAACGAGCAGCCCGGGTATTTAGATAAATAGTAGAGTCCTCCTAGCATAAGAAAGCCTGAGTCAATATTCAATTGACTCAGGCTTTCCTGCGTATAGAGATTTGGCTCGGCGGATACAGTTTTCAGTAGTCAGTGATCAGTTCTCAGAGATGTATGTAGCAAAATCTGAAAACTGATAACCGACTACTGAGAGCTGTTTACTTCGTGTCTTTGAGTACTTCGTCTATGGTTTCTACGATGTGCCCTGTGAGGCCATAAGCCTTGGCATCCACCGCGGTTAACCAGAAATTTCGATTGGTATCTTTTTCAATTTTTTCCAGCGGCTGATTGGTCTGCTTGGCAAAGATCTCATTCAATCGTTTGCGCATTTTCAAAATCTCGCTGGCTTCGATTTCGATGTCGCTTGCCGTACCGCCAGAACCGCCCGCAGGCTGATGTAGCAAGAAACGTGTGTTCGGCAGGCAATACCGCTGATTAACAGGTACAGATACAAAGATGAGTGCGCCGGCGCTGGCCACCCACCCTGTACCGATAATGCGTACTTTCGGGCGAATAAAACGAATCATGTCATGAATCGTATCGCCGGCTTCCACGTGGCCACCCTGCGAATTGATGAACAGCGTAATGTCCCCGTCAGAGTCAGCTGCCATACCAATGAGCTGCGCGACTACGCTTGCAGCAAGCTTCTGGTTGATTTCACCGCTAATGATGATTGTTCTTGAATCGAACAACCGACTGGTAAGGCTCTCTGGTAGCGTCTGGTTTGTTTTAGTCTCCATACAATATCAACTACTTCATTTTCGATTGCACAATAAGGCTACTGCAGCGCTTTTGGGTCAAAGAAATGTCTACTTCTAAATACGAAATTGCAAAAGGTGTCGCTGCAGCAACACGTTGAAAGTCTATAACAGATTAGTTAATCACAGGTTGCCAGCTTTGATTGCAGAATATTGTTTAAAACGTCTGGAATACCTTAAGAAATGATCAACAAGAGGGTTTTGCCCCGGCTTTAGGCACGATAATACCCGTTGGTTCGCCTATTGGTCTATTCATTAGGATTATTCTACGTTTCATTCAAACATATAGAATTTAGGTTGATTGCTTTGCTGTATTTTAGCAATTCTATAATTCTGGTGTGTGTTGGCTTAGTTTTTGGTAGTATCTTGACGATATCCCATAAGTAGTGCCGTAGAATTCCCGTGGTTCGTTCTTCGGTTCAAGACCTGGTTCTGAAAAAGCTTACACCACAGCTTGGAACAAGCAATCTGCAACATGTAACCGCAAGTTATCCCTGCTTTTGATGACAACACGTATATCCATCTTTCTGATACTATTTTTCGTTTTTGCAAGCAGCAGTTTACATGCTCAGGACAAGCATAAAAAATCAGCTGTATCTTCTGCTGAGTCGACTGCCAAAGCCGCGTCGCAATCCATAAGAGGCGCCCGGGTTGATTGCCAGGATGGTTTTGCTGGTGAATACCCTTGTCTGATGACGGATTTGATGTCATTTGTTAATATAACCGACTTGCTGGCCGGCCTGGAAACTGCTCCTTCAGGTGTAAATGATATATGGGGTTGGACCGATAGCGCAACCGGAAGAGAATTTGCCATTGTTGGGCTAAATACCGGGACTTCTTTTGTAGAAATTACTGACGCTGAAAATCCTGTTACGCTGGGATTTCTGAAAACACATACGCCGGCGCAGGTTTGGCGGGATATCAAGGTGTACAATAACCATGCTTTTATCGTAGCTGACGCTTCGGGTGCACATGGGATGCAGGTTTTTGACCTTACAGAACTGCTCTCGGTATCTTCTCCTCCACAATTATTTGCAGAGACAGCGCATTATGATACAATCAATAGTGCACATAATATTGTTATCAATGAAGATACCGGCTTTGCGTATCTGGTAGGTGGCAGCAGTGGTGGCGAAACATGTGGGGGGGGGTTACACATGGTGAATATTCAAGACCCTCTTTTGCCAACATTTGCCGGCTGTTTCTCTTCAGGATATACCCATGACGCCCAGTGTGTTGTATACAATGGCCCCGATGCGGATCATCAGGGCAAGGAGATCTGTGTTGAATCTAGTGTAAAAGATGTCGTCATCTCTGACGTTACGGATAAATCAAACGCCTTTATTATTGGCGCAGGGACGTATCCAACCGTAGAGTATGCACACCAGGGCTGGCTTACAGATGATCATCGCTATTTTATCCAGGGTGATGAGCTTGATGAAGGGCGTAGAGGTAACAACACAAAAACTATCATCTGGGACTTTATTGATCTGGATGACCCTGTTGTTCTAACTGAGTTCATCGCAGAAACGCCGGTAATTGATCACAATCTCTATATAATAGGAGACTATACCTATCAATCAAATTACTACTCAGGCTTGCGTATTCTTGATACGTCTGATCCTGCGAGTCCTGTAGAAGTAGCTTTCTTTGATACTGTTCCTAATGCCGAGACGGTTGGTTTTGGCGACGGGTCCTGGAGTAACTATCCATACTATGATAGCGAAGTTATTGCTGTTTCAAGTCAGCAAGGGGGGCTTTTTGTTCTAAAATCGAATGCCGTAGAAACCACTGTTGAATTGCCTGAGCTTCCCGCACAGCTTACGCTAAGCGCTCCTTATCCAAACCCGTTTGACGTACAGACTTCTATCACGCTCACCGTTGATAAAGCGCAGCAGACGGAAGTTGTTGTCTATGACATGCTGGGCCGGCAGGTTGCTGTACTCTTTGATGGTATGCTCACGCCCGATTCACCTCAGGCTGTTTCTTTTGAAGGGAAGAACCTCCCCAATGGAAAGTACATCGTTCGGGCCACCGGCGATTCATCTGTGCTTTCTCGTATTGTTACCCTCATAAGGTAAATAAAGACAAGAGGTTACGATTTTTAGTTAGACTAGCACTTTAAGTTTTTTTGCCATAGATTTACAATCCCTTGGTGTGTTTCTATGCGGCCTGAATCCACATTCAGGCGGTTTGGCAATCTGACCTATTTGCAAACAGATCTTCTGTTTGTGGTTGCTGGTTTCAAGTTGCTCATTTCCAGTTTTATGTTGAAGCTGGAAACGTCAACCAAAAGGTAACCTACCCCAACTCATAGCGAGCACATCTTGTACGCTGTATCAGTATCAAGTATTAGATACCATCGATTATAATCGAAGATGAAGATTAATCCAGGGCGAATCCTTTCTGCCACCTTATTGACACTCCTTGTTGTTTCAGGTTGTGAGCTAATTACGCCGCCGAGTGCGCGCAATTACATTGATATCCTTACCGAGAATATCAAATATACCACAGACATTGCTCCTATCTTTGAAGCTAAATGTGTTCAGTGCCATACAGGAACTGATGCTGCGCAAGGTCTCCGGATGGATTCCTGGGAAAATCTGGTGGCCGGCTCAGATCATGGCAACGCTGTTATCGCGTTTGATGGAGACAACAGTTTGCTCGTCAATATGACGACAAAATTGGTTGGTGGCCCTCATCCGTTTGAGCTTTCTTCTGATACCCTCCGACAGGATGAACTTGCGTTCATTAAGCGATGGATAGACGCCGGCGCCTTCTTCGACGATGGTACAGTGCCGTACGAGGATGCTACACAATTGCTCTATGTGCCGAATCAGAATGACGCACAGATCTCAATCATTGATGCAGAATCCAAAACGGTTATTCGAAACGTGGATTTGGTAGAATTGAGACCCGAACTGTTTTCGATCAACGGTCGCCCACATCATGTGGCTGCAGATCCAGATGGCGAAAGGTGGTATGTGTCTTTGATTGGCGACAACAAGGTTGTTGAGTTTGCTAACGGAGATAAGATCAGACCATTACTTGAGGCGGGGCGATTGGTTGACTTTGAAACACCTGGCATTTTGGCGATAAATAGTGTCAAAGACGAAGTGTATGCCGGCAGATCACTTACTGCAGTTATGCCTCCGCAAAGCGTTGGTGCTATAACGCAGGCTGATGGTGCATTGCGCGAAATTGATGTGTTCTTTTCCCGGCCACATGCAATGGCTGTTGATCCCTCTGGGGATTTTGTCCATACTGGTAGCTTGAATGAAAACCGGATCATGACCATTGATACCAACACGGATGAAGTGACCTTCACCTTGTTGGCGGCACCATTTCACTCTATTGTTCAATTTGCGATTTCTGCAGACGGAGAGCGAATGGTTGCTACCGGCCAGTCTTCCAATCAAGTTGTCATTCTAGACTCTTCTTCACCTCCTGGCATAAATCGAATCGGTGCCATTGAAGTAGGCAGCCAGCCCTGGCACCCGGTTTGGACACCAGACGGTAGTCGGGTTTATGTAGGTAACCTGAATGATAACTCGGTCTCTGTGTTGGATATGAACAACTTTACCGTGCTTCAAACCATAACCGGCCCTGGATTGGCCCAGCCGCATGGTGCTTCGATTTCGCCTGATGGAGACTTTGTCTTTATTTCAAATAGAAATACCGATGGTTCTTACACACCGCGCTATGACTTTGGTACCAATCAGGACAAAGGCACAGTAGTTGTAATTAATACATCGACCAATGAAATCGAGAAGGTAATTGAAGTTGGGCGATTTCCTGCCGGCCTTTCTACTATTGTGCCATAAGCCGCGAATATGTGCGTT
>JBGCEN010000207.1:0-5004 GCA_045106435.1 Rhodothermales bacterium | reverse complement strand
GGGTGGGATAGCAATATACGCCGGAGCAACGATAACCCTGTGTTCACTTTTCTTGTTTGATGTACCCTGGCCTGTATGGCTTGGGGCTTCTATCATGTTTATCACCGGCCTGGTTGATGATTTGAAGACCGTCAGGCCTGGGGGTAAACTTGTGGCACAAGTGATTTCTGCCGGCTTGTTGCTGCTCGCAGGATACTCCTTTGGGGAAGGCCTCCCTTTCTGGGTTGTCGTGCCTCTTACCTTCTTTTGGACCATCGGGATTACCAATGCCATCAATTTGCTCGATAACATGGATGGGCTGGCTGCCGGTATCTCATCCATTGCAGCATTGGTCTTGGCTGCCTTGTCGTACATGACGGGCAATGATGCTACGCTGGCAATTTCTCTGGTTATTGCAGGCGTAACAGCTGGCTTCCTCGTCTTTAACTTCAAGCCGGCGCGCATCTTTATGGGCGATAGTGGGAGCATGTTTCTGGGATATGTAATTGCGTCCCTCGCCATTATCATACAAAACGAAGCAGAGACCACCGGGCTCTTTACCGCATACTTGATGTCTGCGATGGTCATGGCCATCCCTATTTTTGATACAACGCTTGTGACCATCGTCCGGACACTGGCCGGCCGTTCAATTTCTCAAGGCGGGCGAGATCATAGTTCTCATCGACTGGTATTTTTGGGGCTTTCTGAGAGTAAAGCGGTATTAACCCTTTATGGCGTGAGCCTGCTGTTTGGCGTTGTGGCCCTTCTTTTTCAATTTACAGAACCGCGCCTTTTTTATGCACTCTTTCTGTTGATGGCGGTTGCCTTAACCGTATTTGGGGTATACCTCGCAAGTGTCGACGTGTACCGGAAAAGTGAAAGTCTTGGGTTCTTCTCTACGCGGGCGTACATCTTTAATGAGAAGTTTTTTGCCATGCTTCATGCGTTGTTTGGCAAGAGTTGGAAGGCTTCTTTTGGTGTTATTGCCGATTTATTGTTAATCGTATCTGCCTTTATATTTGCGCATTATCTGCGTTACGAAAGTGGTTTTACTGCCGCACAAGAAACTACACTGGAGCGTATTCTTCCTGTAGTTGTCGCGATTAAGATCGCGTTGTTCTATTTGTTTGGCATGTACCGCGGTATTTGGCGCCACGCTGGTACGTCAGAATTATTGCGTGTTGTGTTTGCGGCAGCGGTTTCCGGTATTGTGTGCTTTGTTGTTGTGGGAAATATCGTTGGCTTTGAGGTGCTGTCTGTTTCTGTATTCCTCATTGACTGGATGTTAATCTCCTGTATGGCTGCGGGGGTGCGGTTTGGCTTCAGAGGACTTCGCCAGTTTATCGCATCTCAAAGGCATCAAGGGAAACGCGTCATTCTTTATGGTGCCGGGGATGCCGGCGCATTGACGCTCAGAGAATGCAGACACAATCTTGAATTAGGATATATCCCGATAGGATTCATCGATGATGACTCCCTCAAACACGGGATGAAAATGCACGGCGTACCCGTGCTGGGCTCTTTCGGTGATTTGGGACGTATCATTAACCAATATCAACCTGAGGCCATTGTCATCGCGGCGAACCGGATGACTGAGGCACGGAAAACAGAAATCTGTGTTGAATGTACAAGACTCGATGTCGAATGCTTAACATTTCATCTTAGCTTCGACGAGCTACCAACTTGGCCTGAGTTCGGTACGCTGATCGATG
Organism: Rhodothermales bacterium; assembly: GCA_045106435.1. Taxonomy (GTDB): domain Bacteria; phylum Bacteroidota; class Rhodothermia; order Rhodothermales; family JAHQVL01; genus JBCCIM01. Next base: position 3,313 of record JBGCEN010000207.1, on the reverse strand, counting down.
CAGAAACGAACGGTGCACGTTAGTTGCATATAATCTCCGATTCGTTCTGCTCGATTCCACCTAAAACGAAGAGGAGGTATTTATGTCATCTCAAAGAACGAAAAGCAAAGGAAAAACCTCGGTTGTCATGGGGATAGGACCAGCACATGATCTGGCAACCAAAATAGATAACGGGAAAGCTGTTATTGGCGTTGTTGGACTTGGGTATGTTGGACTGCCATTGGCTGTAGAATATGCTGATAAGGGCTATGCTACAATAGGCATTGATCTCAACAAAGAGCGGGTGCTCCGCCTGAATGCCGGCAATAACTATAACCAGGACATTTCTGACGAAGCCGTCAAGCGGGTTGTAGATGCCGGGAAATTAACTGCCGATGATGATTTTGCATCATGTGAGCATATTGACGTTTTCTATATCTGTGTGCCAACGCCTGTAACGGAGCACAAAGATCCAGATACTTCATATATCCGGTCTGCCACAGAGTCGATTGCCAAACATCTGCGTGCCGGGCAACTCATCATACTCAAGAGTACAACATATCCAGATACTACAGAGGGGCTGATGAAGCCTATTCTGGAAGAGTATGGCGCTAAAAAAGACCTGAAACTGGGCCGTGATTTTTTCCTTGCTTTCAGTCCTGAGCGTATTGACCCCGGCAATAAACAATTTACAACGGTTAACACACCTATTGTAGTAGGTGGTGTTACGCCGGCTTGTACTGATTTGGCCGCCCGTGTTATCCAGCAGGTTGTTGAACACGTACATCCTGTTTCGAGCCCGAAAGTGGCCGAAATGGAAAAACTACTTGAAAACACGTTCCGGTCAGTCAACATTGCACTCGTGAACGAACTCGCCAAGCTTTGTGATCGTATCGGCGGAATTTCTATCTGGGAGGTTGTAGAGGCTGCGGCCACAAAACCTTTTGGTTATATGCCGTTCTATCCGGGCCCTGGATTAGGGGGGCATTGTATTCCGATTGATCCCTATTATCTCTCCTGGCTTGCACGCCGGTATGATTTTGAAACGAGTTTCATCACGCTCTCAGCGCGGATCAATGACGAAATGCCTTTTTACGTGCAGGATGCCGTAATTCGTACAATAGCACGTCAACCCGTTCGTCTGGATGATGCGAAAGTGCTCATCCTGGGTGTAGCCTTTAAAAAGGATGTTGATGATACGAGGCATTCGCCGGCATTTAGAGTCATCGAATTGCTTCATGAACAAGGCGTCTACAATATCTCTTTTAGTGATCCGCATGTAGATAGCATCTCGGTGCCGGCTGGTCCTGGTACCGTGGAGTTGGAGGCTGTTACGCTGACGGAGCAAGTACTGGCTGATCATGATGTCGCAGTGGTTCTAACAGATCATAGCGCGTTTCCATATTCCATGATCGCAGAGCACGCACGCGCAGTTGTTGACACACGGAATGCATTCAAGCATATACCGCATAACAAAGAGAAGATTGTATTGCTAGGCGGTGGTGAGTTTTAGCAACGGCTAGCTAACCACACCTGGTTCAATATCTAGCATATTTTAAAAGTTGAGGTATACTGGCCCGTTTTAAGGCTGGTGGCCTCAACTTTTCTTTTTTGAGGAAGGGTGGAATAGAGGATAAACTTTGCCCCCCTAACCCAGAACCATGAAGCCAGAACTCGAAACCATAGATGAAGCGAAAGCGAATCTGTGCCCCCATCTATAGTTTAAACCAGCTGCTCAAGTCTATTTTGTCGAGGCAATCGCCGCTTTTATGCGTGAACTCATTGCTGATGTTGCAATACGCATAATCTTTTTGCCAGTCGTCGATTTTTACGACAACCTGCTCAATGGCATCTAGAATATAATGCAACGTTTTCTCTTCCAGCGTAGGGTGGATAGAAAGTCGAACCCAACCTGGTTTTGCCGATAAGTCGCCGCTGTCAATCTGGTCTGTAATTGACTTTGAAAGTGTACGATCTACATGCAGCAGAAAATGACCATACGTGCCGGCGCAGGAGCAGCCACCCCTTACCTGGATCCCAAAACGGTCATTCAGAAGCTTTACAATGAGGTTGTAATGGATGTCTTCAGCATAAAACGAAATGACGCCCAGCCTGTGCTCAAGATTTTCTGCCAGCATATGGAGGCGGGGGACTTGTCTTAATCGCTTGAAAGCAATGTCCAGCAATTCTTTCTCCCGCGCAGCCATCTTGTCAACGCCCATCTCTGTCTTCAGGTTGATTGCTAGCGCTGTTCTGATGGCTTGAAGAAAACCGGGCGTTCCACCATCTTCACGCGCCTCAATATCCTCGAAGTAGCTATGCTCACCCCATGGATTGGTCCACATAACCGTCCCGCCTCCCGGGTTGTCTGGCACCTGGTTGTGGTATAACGCAGAATCAAAAATAAGACAGCCCGAAGTGCCGGGGCCGCCAAGGAATTTGTGGGGAGAAAAGAAAATTGCGTCGAGCTTCTCCAGTGGATCAGCTGGATGCATGTCGATATCTACATAAGGCGCTGAGGCTGCAAAATCTACAAAGCAATACCCGCCATGCTCATGCATAATCTTCGACATGGCGTGATAGGGTGTCTGTATACCGGTAACATTTGAGCAACTCGTAAACGAACCGATTTTCAGCGGTCGATCTTTGTATTGTTCAAGCGATTGATGCATCGATTCCAGGTCAACCAGACCCTCGTCATCCGCGTCCAGTTGGACAACATCTGCAATGGTCTCAATCCATGAAGTTTGATTGGAATGATGCTCCATGTGCGTAATAAAGACAACCGGGCGTTCGGCTGCTGGAATGTTAATTTTTGTCTTTAGATTTGAGGGGACTTTAAGCCCTAAAATACGCTGGAATTTGCAGATCACGCCCGTCATGCCGGTTTCTGCAGTGATGATGACATCCCGTTCGCCGGCGTTTACATGCGCCTTGATCACCTTGTGGGCTTCGTGATAAGCCCGGGTCATGCATGTCCCCGTAATGCTGGACTCTGAATGGGTGTTGCCCACAAAAGGCCCGAACGTTTCAGCAATTTTCTTTTCAATCGGTGCATACAAACGCCCACTGGCTATCCAGTCTGCATAGATGATTTGCTGCGTTCCGAAAGGTGTTTCGAATGTTTGATCATGCCCGATAATACCTTCCCTGAAAGGCTGGAAGTATTGTTCAAGCGGACTGATTTCTTGCTGATCTATTGTTTTTACAGAGGGTATCATAACGGTTGTGAAACTGGTGTCTTAAGCCTGTTACTCTCAAAGACGAAAAATAAGCTGCAAACAGCAAACTATTCTCATCTTTCTATGCCGTCATGATAAAATCATAATTGTAA
>JBGCEN010000206.1:0-16676 GCA_045106435.1 Rhodothermales bacterium | reverse complement strand
ATTTGCATACGCAGATATTTTGTCAACGGCCCGAGCGTGGACTCGGTAAGCAAAACTGTGTCCAGGACGTATCATCATGACATCACTTCGCAGCGCGTATTTCCTTCCCTCCCCCCCCGAAGCCATTGAATTGAGGGCATTCACACATGGTTTGATGCCGAAGACCGTGCCGGCAATGATGGAGCATTTTGTATCTGACTGGCAAACATATGGTGTAGATGCGTGGAATGAAATACCTAACCACTGGTGCCCTGCATCTGGCGACGAAGTGGGCTGGTGGACGCTTCCAACCTACCTCGGTGACAAGTTTATTGCGCCATTACTGGGCGAACCGGCCGGCACCTGTATTATGCAGCCGAACGTAAATTGGATCTTCCAGGCACTACTGTCTTCAAAAGAGCTCTTTAGAGAAAAGAGAAAAGTTATCCTCACCGAAGCAGAATTTCCTTCCGTCAGATTCAGTATTAATCAATGGGCTGATGTCTTCGATTTAGAAATTATTACCGTTCCGTTGACAGAAGCTTCTGTACCTGAAGAAGCGTTGCTAGATGCCATCGATGAAGACACAGCACTTGTTGTTTTAAGCCATGTAGGATTCACAACGGGTGAACGACTCACTGATGCGTTTATAAAACAGGTAGCAGACAAAGTCCACCGAATGAATGGTTTGTTATCTATTGACGGTTATCACAGCATTGGTGCGATGACGGCCGGCGTAGTCGAATTAGAAATCGATATATATTTTGGTGGATTGCTCAAAGAAGCATCTGGTTCGTCCGGCAATGCCTACCTTTATCTTCGCAAAGGACTGGAGCTATCGCCGAGGCTTACCGGCTGGTTTGGCGATGCGGATCCTTTTGGCTTCAACACGCAACCTGAGCGGCACGCAGATGTCCGTAATCGTTTTCTTGGAGGTACTACAGCCATTGCCTCCCTCTATCATGCAGTTGAAGGTTTACGGCTTTTCGCTTCTGCCGGCCTCAAGACAATACGGGCCGACTCTTTAAAAAAAACAAACTATTGCATTGAGCTGGCTGACGCTGCCGGCATAGACATCCGCTCTCCAAGAGAAGCAGATCGGCGTAGCGTAATGGTCGTCTTTGAAATCGAAAGAGCGGATCTCATGACTCACTTCCTTAAAGAAAATCATATCTACACAGACAGCCGGCAGCAAAAATTTTTACGACTTGCACCCTTTGTTTGGAATACCGAAGCTGAAATTAAAAGAACATTTGAGGTGCTAAAGAAAGGACTTTTAAACAAGGCCTATCAACAATTCCAGACGCCCTTAAAGACTGGCCCGGTTACTTGAATCAGAATACTCACTCGAAACAACATCTCATATTTTGCAGCATGTAAAACGCTCCTTCCAATTGGCAAGTTTATTGCATTTCCCTCATTCTTGTGCGCTGGTCGAAATCAATCGATGAATGCAAAATCCATTTCAACCAGACTCACAATGTACTGCACTTCTTTATTCTTCAACTCCTTCTCTAGGTGTTTATGTCATTGGAGTTATCAGCTCAACCAACTATTTGCCTCGCGATGATCGTGAAGGACGAGGAAACCAATCTGATGGAATGGCTTCCTCAAGCACGACAATACCTCGACGAATTGATTGTCGTAGACACCGGTAGTACAGATGGCACCATCCCTCTTCTGCTGTCTCTCGATGCGATAATCCTGGAACAAGCCTGGGCACATGATTTTGCGATGCATCGCAACCACGGCTTAGGGCACGTTACATCAGACTGGGTGCTCATTCTTGATGCAGATGAAAGGTTAGATGCTGCTGCATGGCAAATACTGTCTCGCATCATTTCAAATCCAGAGATATTGGCCTATTCATTCAATGTAAAGAACTATCATAGCCAAAATGATCTTTCGAGTTTTGATATAATAAAATCTTACCGGCTCTTTCGAAACGGCCATGATATTCGATATTCCGGCGTGGTTCATAACCAATTGGCTGATACAATTGAGCAGGCAGCAAACACATCGGGTTTACATGTCACGCAGGCTCCACTGACAATAGAACACTTTGGTTATGCGCTGTCTGAACAAGGCATGCGTGCGAAACAGCACCGCATCTATTCAATGGTTAGGAAACAACTTTTGCTAACACCTGATGACACCTATTATCAATATCACATGTTGAATATCTGCGTGGCAATGGGCAATTTCAAAGAAGCGAAAGATGTATGCGGCATCCTCAATTTCGACAATCTCCGCCCCAAACTTCGGGTACAGGCTTTCTATAAAGCAGCGCAGATATCGTTACATGAGAATGACTATAAGGCCTCGCGCGGATTTGTCCACAAAGCGCTTCAAATTACACCGAATGCTTCTTTCCTGCATCACATGAGAAGTAACGTGATGTATCAGATGCATCGTTATAGCGAAGGCATCCGAGCTGCTTACAAAGCGTTAGAACTAGCACAAAAAGCCACGGAAGAACAAGTAATCATTCACGTCCCGCTAGACGAATGTTATTATAATGTTGGGATGGGTTACTTGCTATTAAAAGAATATGAGCAGGCATATGAGCTGCTAGATCAGGCTTTAATTATCAACCCGCAAAACACCATGGCCCTACAGTACATGGAATGGCTCAAGAATCACAAGGATAATAGCCGGCTTCACCAACAAGAAACTCCAGAGAATGTGCTTCAGTCTGTAAATATTGGCTGATCAGAACTCTTTTCCGAACCTGGGTGACAGTAACCAGCAAAATGCCTACAAGGTTATGACGAAGCTAGAGAAGGAAGAGATTTAATTGCTCTTTCCCTTCCTCCTGTGCACTCTTCTAGCATTGCCCAATAATCAGACCCTGCTACACCAGTACTCTGCGGCGTTGACAATTAGCGTGATTCCACGAACCCGTGAGTGCACTTAGCCTATCTCATTCACCTGAATGTCAGATATGTGGAGGTTCAATGCATGGTTAACGCGGAGCCCGACGATCCCTTCGGTTTGCACTTCATCTTTTGGCAGGCGAGCAACTTCTACATCGTTGATCATAAATATCACCTCGCTATCCTCCGCTTTCACTGCCATCTTGTTCAGCACAGAAGACTCAGCAGCATCCGTGTAGCGGACAATTGCATCGTTTGCTGTCCATTCATGTAGCATGGAAGTCTCTGCCCCAGTCCTGCGCTTGATCAGGAATTCTCCGCTATTCCGAATGAGAAAATAGTCATACGTCTGATTTTCAGCGTCGAGGTTTTTACCGCCTATGATCATGCCGAATGCTTCTTTTCTCTCGCCGGGATCAAATAAATGCACTGCTAAAGAGGCTTCAAAAGTCCCTTCAGCCGTACTGTTCGGATGGTAAAAAATCCCGGCCGGCCCGGTTGTTACATGCCAGCCTGGCGTCATCGTGGTAAAATATATATCAGATGAATCCGGATCTGCGCTAATAACAGTGGATGGATCCGGGCTATCAAGGCGAACATGCCAGTCAGCCGGCACAATTCCATTGTCTTCCTCAGCGTGCTGAGGGTTTGGGCGAAGGCTTAATTCTTCGGCGACGGGGGGTTCTACAGCATCTGCCGGCTCAGGAGCAGACTGACAACTGACAAAAAGAAGAGATACAAAAAGAATCAGGATGTTGTTTTTCATGCCCAAGCGTACCAGCAGTATGGTTATAATCGAATAAACATGTGCGTTAAATAGAATGTCTTTTATACGCATCAAGTATCGAAATATGTAAAAAATCAGCAAAACAAGAAAGCCCTGAAGCGAATGAGCTCCAGGGCCTTAAAATAAAAACCGTATGTATGGCTTAGTTAGCAGCAATCATTACGGATACTTTTGTGGTTGCCCAATGTAAGTTGAGCATACCTTTGTCGCCTTTGCTTTCGACAGAGTACATCAGGGTTTCCTGATTGTCTGCTTTAGAAGGCTTTGCATCAACGCGTAAAACGTCTTTGCTTGCATCGTGGTCGTAAGCGCCCCACTGGTTAGGGACTGAGTTAAAGATAGCAGTCCAAGCACCTTTTTCCTGAGGGATCAGGAAGAAAGAGTAGGTACCAGCAGCCAAAGCTTCGCCGTTGACTTTTACATCTTCGCTAAAAGTAACAGTTGTAGCTTCGTTGGCACCAGCGCGCCATACTTTGCCCCATTTTTCCAGTTCGCCAAAAACAGTACGACCATTTACATGGGGTGCACCATAAGTTACGCGAATATTGGCATTGCCAATTGTACCAGTTGCTTCTGCATTTTTACTTTTTTGCTTGGAATCATCACCGCGCTCTTGTGCAGTGGCAGTACCAACCATAAGCATCAAAGCGAAAGCTGCTACAAAAAATCTGAAAATGTTCTTTTTCATGACGTAAGAAGAAAATTCTGTGATAGTCGAAATTGATAGAGATGGGTTGCAATATAAAAGAGGTGTACGACGATGAAGCAACTGGGTTCGCACAAGTACAGGAAATCGCCCCTAAATGGGTAAAAAGGGCTATACAAGCGCAGGTTTTTTAGTCACATGCGCTGCAATTACAGGTTTAATCACGCGTTTTTGAGGAAGTACCGAACGCTTGGCATTACTCATGATATCGCTCAAAGCATCTGTTGCATACATACGGCTCGTTTCTACATAAGGAGGATCTTCTACAAGACTCCCCATCGGCTCATACAAGGCATCGATGATCTGCTCTGCATTTTTAGCAAAGGCAAAATGTCCTTGATCGATATACTCTTTGTACAATGTAGCACCCGATGCGTCAAAGATAACACTGGGCACGTTAAACCTTAATCCCTCCAGGGCAACAGAGGATCTTCGGGTCAGATGTCGATGGCATGTACGCAGCAACAGGTATAGGGGTAATCTGGTAGACTGCACCACATCTGCATTGTCGATGTGATTCTCGGTCAGTGAGGCTTCAACAGTTAAAACTTTAGCCCGTTGATCTGGATGAAGTCTGATAAGCCAATACCAATCAGTGGGTGCCTTACGCATGGCTTCAATGACTGATTTTGGTATTTTCAGATCTGATTTCTGCAGGGTAACCAGAATGACTTTCTGGTATGCATTGACCTTGTCAATAAAACTGCTTGTTTCCTCATCCAGCACAAAGCCGGCAGGATCACGATCTATCCATTTTGCCAACCATGCATTTCCACCAATGACGGCGCGTTGCTGCTGCTTATTTTCAGGCTGTGATTCTTTAATATTTTCTACTGATTTTTTTCCCCAGCACCACAAAACATCTGGGAGCATTTCATACCCGCCTTCAGGCACGCTATTCCAGGAAGAATACATACCATGATGTTTACCCTGTCGATTACTCTGCAGATCGACCGTTGTGATACCCAATGACTTGCACGCCGTAATAAGCGCCATGCCGATATTGTCATAATAATTGACAAAAAACACAGCTTTGGGCCGTGTGGCAGTGAGCATCTCTTTAAAATATCGGATGTAATGCAAAACGCGCTCGCTCTCCATCATCAGATATTCCTCCGTTAAAGCCAGATCAAAGCGCGTACCTGCCAATAGCTGCGTAAGCGTTCGCCCCTGCTCGATTGCTGGAATATTAGGAGATTCCTGGAATGCAGCAATAACACTACGCTGGGCATCACACCGCAAGTAATCAAGAGAATCGAAAAAATGAGTATGCTCAAATCGCGGTAGCGTCTTATCGGTTCTATCCGTTATCAATTCCAGTTTCAGAAATGTATAACGGGTTTTGATAAGATCGATCATTGGATCTATGTGCCGGTTATAATACCGGCCGCCAATCTGATCTTCATGGTCCTTTTCTCTGGAATACAATAAAATATCTACAGGACCAAATTCAGACAATTCAGAAAGATTACTTCTGTGTCTTTTGGCGTGCTCCAGATATGGGGCATAAAAATCGGGGCGAAAAAAACCTTCAGATAGCTTGTTTGCAAGCCGTTTCAATCCGATAGCAGCCGGGGGTGCATATTTATCGGGATGCAACAATCGTTGCCAGAGCTGCATGCGAACAAGCGGCCAAAGATGTAACCCTTTGTACCGAATCGCAGTCACATCCATTGCTTTTTCAATAGCCTGAATGCGTTCGATTGTCGTCTTATAATCCATATAGTTCAGGAGCTCGTCTTAACCAAGTTCCGTGAAACAAGTGTTGATCCAAAGGCTTGCGACGCCAGATGTGCATTGCCGACGCCGCAATAACCCAAGATCTTTGAACTAAAGTATTTGGGACCCGATATGTGATTCAGCATTGAATCTGTTGAAGGGTTCAGGGTGGCCCAAGTGTTTATTGACCATGTTCTAATAAAAGAACGAGATCACGCTGATTAGGGTTATACCAAAGACTGAACCGAAGGCGAAAACGATCATTTTAGCTCAAAAAGCTGTATTACCTGTGAAGTTCTTGCCCTTGCGGGGAAAGATTGGCCGGCCAAAATCTTTCTCGTTCCGATGTTAGATTACAACCTGTTTTTATCGAGTTGCCGGATATGATGGTGCGCCGGCACACCCATGACTTGCGTGCGAGCGTTTACATCTCGCACGACCACACTGCCGGCGCCAACCACACTGGCCTCCCCTATGTGTATGCCTTGAATTACAGTGGCCCCTGTGCCGATGTGCGCACCATCATCAACTCTAACCTCTCCAGAAATTGAAGCCCCCGTTGCAATATGAACATGAGCACCAATTGTACAATCATGGTCTATCGCAGCACGTGTATTGATCAGGGCATTTTCACCAATCGTTACACCCGGTTGAACCACAGCACCTGCCATTATCTGGCCCCCCTCTTCCAACACGACATCGTTTGCAATAATAGCTGTGGGATGTATCACCGTGATGAATTGATAGCCGTGCGCTTTCCACAATTCATACTGGTCTTTTCTGAGCGAATTTTTCCAGGTTGATCCAAAGCCATTTGCCAATATTACCTCAGCCGGCGGATAATTCGGTATATCAGATGGATGCGTATCACCTATTCGCTTAATTCCAGACAATTCTTCAATGGCAGTATTCTGCTCCAGAAATCCTATCACATTTAGTTTTGAAGACTGCAAGGCATCAAGGACTACTTTTGCATGACCGCCTCCCCCAAGTAACAGAATTTGCTTCATTTGGTATTCAGGTTATTAGGGCGTGTGGACAAGTTGATTTTGACGACTTAACAGACTGTCATCTTGAGCCTGTCGAAAAGCCTGCCCTCAACTTGATTGGGGGATCTCTCGAAATACCATGAATCCGTTTCAGCCTAATACTTCGGGTCTTCGCTGTGATTCGAGAGATTCTTCGGCTACGCTCAGAATGAAGTGGTTTTACTCGTCAATATCGGCTTGTCAGAGAACTAAGTACAGTCAAATTAAAACTGAGGAGTCATCCTGAGCGAATGCGAAGGATCTGTTCGAAGTGAGACTTGAAATATGCCTCAAACGATGCGTTTTAGACAGATTCTTCACTTTGTTCAGAATGACATTTACTCCTTACTTTGAAATTGTTTGTACTTAGATTGATTATGCTATCAGTTGTTTGACGGGGCAAAATCAGCTTCTTCAAGATAACACCTTGTTCGTCAGAAACGGATCTATACAATAATGAAGCGTAGCCGCCGGCTCTTCAGCTGAACGATCACGCTTCATTAAGGTAATGCTATAAGAACTAAAACTTGTAGCCAAATCACACGATTCTTTTCAAGTAGCGACCATAGACTTTTTCTCTACAAGATATGGCTGAATCAAAGGCGTAATACGCGATACATTTTCGGGCGTTAAACGTAGCGCGGATACCATGGCTACTATTTCTTCCTTTGGGATTCGGAATGGATCCAGCGGAATCTGCATAAGAGCGTCATACAAATCATCAAAACTAAAACCCATCTTGGTTATAACATCCCTACCAGTTAGGGTCAGTACTATTTCTGCAAGTAGACGGTATGTTGGGTAACTGAATGTTGTCTTCCATTTATCCAGACTTGCTTTTTCAGGCCGGACGTGCTCATTGATACCCTGGCTATCTCCCATTCTGCCTTTCGGTGCCGGTGCAAGTCCGTAGTTAAGCATATCTGCTTCATAAGAAATATCAAGCGATTGACATAGCTGTTGCATCTGCAGCGCCGGCGCTTGCACAAATTGTTCATATCGAAATACAGTGATTTGATCTCCCAATACCTCTAATGCTTCTGCAATTAACGAAGGGGCGCGTAAGATATCATCTCGATGTAATTGTAGACGCACCCAATCTCTCCCTACCCACGTCTTCAATACAGAGCTTAATACAGACAACGGATTCCTTAACAGCAAAACTATTTTCGCATCGGGAAATACTTCTGTTAATTCTGGAATAATGTTATAGTAACGTGGTGTTTTATCGAGAAAAATCCGCTTGCCGCTGGATAAAAGCGCTCTACCATACAAAACAGAAGACATGGCTCTAATTCCGTCGAAATAATCGCTCTTCCCTTGTGGTAACGAACTAATAAAATCTTCCAGGCCGTCGTGAGCAAGTTGAGCACTGTAATCGGTTTGTATACCTTTTTTTCTTAACGCATACAATGGATGTAACATTAACCAGGGTTCAGCTACTGTATGGATTTCTTTATGTCCTCCCAATATCCTTTGAAGAAGTGTTGAACCCGACCTTGGCTGAGAAATCAAAAACATCAAATTTTCGCCTCTGTACGTTTTATCGTTTGAAGCGGGATGATTTCGGGGAATTCGTAGCATAGAAGGTCGAATATCATAACCCAGTTTTGCAGAGCTCTTGCCTAAACCCTGATAAATCTCGTCAAGTTGTTCATCGTTCAATTCGCCTTCCCAGGATGCTATTTTTGTTGTTGTCTGATTTTCTCTTAGAAATGTATCAATAATTTCTTTGACGTATATATCACCCAACTTTATACTGAGAAATTGAGCAATTTCTTTTATCTTATAAAACTGCCGGCTCCGTTCTTCTTCAGTCTTATTTGCTACTAAATCTTCAACTTTTACAATAAGCACCCCTGAATTTCCAATCCATTTTTCAACACTGCTAAATCTTTCATAAACAGATAATAGATCTAACTCTTCGGAGTTAACCCCGCGAATTGACGCAAACTTTTGCTCTTCTTGAGATAACCCGATGAAATGCTGATGAAGTGGATGATCTTTATTGGCAACTACATAGCGAGTAAAGCTAACAACGAAAGTCCTTGGATCACTTAGCAAAAGCACCATCTTCAGATTATTTTCCTGGAGATATGCGTCTAATTCAGCAGAATAAGGCAAATGCCCTGAGACAAACTCACCTGATTCGAGTTTAGAGATTTGAGCTTTCGAACTATTCAGCGGTACCCTCTTCGGCATATCTACCTTTTCTCGCGCAGCAATATCTTCTTTTTCGCAAACAGCAATCTCAGTTGAACAGCTTAAACTCAATTCGGCACGCTGAAGACCGGGCATCATTGACAACAGCGATTCCAGCAGCCTTGTATCAGACTCCCCTGGCACACTATTAACAATGATGCTTGAAGGATTCAAATTTTCTTTTGTATAGCTAATAACAGGTTTACCCTCCCTTGTGGCCAAGCGAACCATAAGAGCATTGATGCCGGAAAGTACAAACTCAATTTCATTGACAGAGCGACTCCTTAGCAAAGGCAGGTTTTTTGATATAACGTACTTAGCAGATTCGTATAGTTTATTACTCTGCGTGCGGTGTATACTCGTGCCATGCTGCCGGTAATCAACTAAAGGCTTTCCGGAATAGACAACTTCATATCTTGAAGCCAAGTTGAGTTTCAGATTCCAATCCGCATGAATCAGCTCCTGATTAAATTCTTTATAGTTTATTTCCTTTAATACATTTGTATAGATCAATTGATTTCGAAACAAGCTCGGGGTATTAGGGAAAAACCGCTTGGCAAATGCCTGGATAAAGACATCTCCAGAAGGTGGGGCTATCCCTCTAGGATCCATCCAACTACCAATCTTTTCCCCTTGCTCATTAATGAGTGTAACGCCAGAATAGGCTGTTCTGGCTCGCGGATTATTCGCCAGTGCTTGCCACTCTAGCTTTAGTTTATCTGGATGCCAGCGGTCGTCACAATCAATAACCGTAAACAAGTTACCTTGTACTTGTTCTTTCCCAAATATGCCGTTTTTCACATGCCCGATGTTAACGTCATGCCTAAATATCCTGAATAAATCTGGATACTGGTTCTTGAACCGCTGGATATGGCTCCAAGAATCATCTGTTGAGCAATCATCACACACGATGATTTCGAGAGGTCTGAGGGTTTGACTAACGAGGCTTTCTAGACACTCAGATATGTATCTACCGAAGTTATAAGAAAATGCAACTATACTTATTCCGGGAATAAAATCAGCTTTAGAGTTGGTACTAACTGATTCTGCTGTGTTCATAATTCACCTTAGTTATTCAAATAATCAAAATCATAGCCTATTTTCTCATAGGCAGACTTTAATTCAAATTTGGAAAAGAAATAGTTAAAGGTTTCTTTTTGCCAATCGGTGAATTGATCATACCTAGCCTTGGCATCAAACTTATTACTATCCTTCTTGTGTTCGTTTATGACGCCGGCGTCATAAACACGCGTTAGATATGAAGCGTCTGTGTGTAAGACATTATCAGAAAGGCCTGCTATAGAATCGGTGAGAACATTAGGTATTTTCGTTATTTCCTCCATTTTCGTGTGCCCTTTGAAATGGATACCTGGTATTTCGGCAACCCTTTCCAATGCATCCAAATCAAGGCGAAGACTTCCCAGAACAACAGCAGCACCTATGAATGCCAGGTTCTCCAGTTCGCCTACATTAAGGTCATATTTTCTGGAAAGCTCGTTAACAAATTCACGTCCGCTTTTCAAGACTTTCCCCGAAGTCCAATGAAGCTCATTCAGATCATACTTAAAAAGATCTTTAAACTGCCCATAACCTGACCAAACCAGAGAAACCGGATGGCGTACGAGGTTCATTACATTGAAATCGTTTTTGAAGGGGCCATACTTCTGATAAACTACCGGCAAATCTCTTAGTCGGTACACATGAACTGAACCAAAGAGATCAGCGTCTCCCATGGCTTCAATTTCCTGATAGGCTGAAGCAATGGGTCGCTCTAGTCTTGAAATGTATCCCGTGTGGAGTTGAGTCAGGTGCTTTTTCAAGTTTGCATTGCTGTTCATGCTCTTTTTGTCCGCAAGAAGGTTACGGGCACTATGGCTACAAACAATACGAGGATGCAAATTCAACGCAAATGCCAGCCAATTACTGGCACTCCACCCGTGTGATGTATAAATAAAATATTTACTCATTTATCAGTTCAGCGTAGCCGATGCCAGATTTGCCAAATCCATTTCCGTTATAGAACATTATCAACTTACCACGGACGCGGATGACGTATGGATATGCGATCATTTCCGAATCCCATCCGCTCTCAGAAAGGCCGAGTCCACACAGATCATCTTTCCTTTTCCAATCAATACCATTTGTTGACTCAGCATACCCGATCCGATAACTCTGTCTGGTTTCTTGCCTATAATTGCCGTCTCCACGCGTTGAATACCACATTCTATAGGTTGCGTTTTCATAAACTACTGTAGGACAAGCAACGCCGCCTTCTGAATCCCTCAAAGGAATACACGTTTTATTTGGTCTATCCCAATGAATCCCATCCGTCGATTCAGCATATTTTATTTCATAGAATGGCTCAGTGATACCATTTATCTCTTCCCATTTGGTGTAAGACATGTACCAGGTTTTAAGGCAATTTTCCTCGCCAAGAACACTTTGACATGAGATCGATACCGGGTCGTACATCGTCCTGTCCATAATAGGCCCCGATGCAATTTTAGAGAAGGAATGACCTCCATCTTCACTAAGAGCGAGCCCTATTGCTGTTCGATACCTGCTTGTGTTACCTGTATTCCAGCCAACGTAATACAGATACGTTTTATTCTGCCAAGTAATAATGTCAGATGGCATCACGCCGCTATCGTCAAAACAACCCGTATTTCCGAGTGGCAAAATCGGATCTGGGTGTCGATAAATAATCTCAGAAGGATTTTCTGCACTTACGTCAAAAAAAGAAATAAGCGTTCTATTCTTAATATCCCGCGTTCCATAATAAACCCGTAGTTCTGCATCATTTAATTGTTTAACAATTGGGACTTGAGCATGACTTTGAGACCATGAATTGTTCTTATCAGGCTCAAAAATCAACCCTCTTTTGCGCCACTGCATAGCATTACTCGCTTGATTAATGATCTTCGACAGACTGAGTTATGAGATGTGCTTGTATTTCCTCCATGGCTTGCGTCAGATTAATTTCCGGTACTAATCCAGTGGCTTGTGTCAATTTGTCTTGATTTAGGAGAAATGAAGTTTCGTTTGTTCGTCCAGGAAGACAGTTGATTGATACACTATTTCCTACAAAGTCTTTGATTTCGCCGGCAATTTCCAAAAGGCTTTTATTGAAGCCGCAGGCATTAAAAACTTGTCCTGCAATGTTGGCTGCCGGTAAATGAAGCAAGCTTACTAAATACCTTGCCGCATCTCTGATATGGATTTGAGGCCGGACTTGAGTACCACCAAGTATTTTTATTTCCTCTTTTGAAAAAGCATCATCAATCAGCCGATTTACAATAAAGTCTAGTCGCATGTTGGGAGAATACCCATAGACCATGGCAAGCCGAAGACTGACCGTAATTAACTGTGCATTTGGAATATTCAGCAAGATTTGTTCTGCTCTTAATTTTGAGCTTGAATAGGGCTCTTGTGGATCTGGTACCAGGTTTTCAGTTAACGGCTCTACATAACTAGAGCCATACACACCAAATGTGGACGCAAAAACAAACCGCCGGCAGCCAGACATCTTGGCCTGTTCGATAAAGTTCTGAAAAGCATTAAAATTTACTTCCTCTGTTAGCTTCGGGTTTAAACGCCCTGCCCTGCCATCAGATATTCCAGCTAGATAAATAACGCCCTCTGTGTCTTTCAAGCTCTCCCGAACTGTCTCATCGTCCTGGACATCTCCTTTAATGATCTTCAGGCTCCCGGTTAAACATGAATTACTCAATGATACAAAACGCTCCTCGGAGGTCGTTTGAAATGTATCTAGTAAGGTGACATGCTTGTCGAGTTTCAGTAACATTGGAATCAATACTGAACCAATGTAGCCGGCGCCGCCAGTAACCAATATATTCTGACAAGAAGGCATTTTCTCAGCTTTCCCAATAGTTGTTTTCTGCAACAAACTCGAAATAATCACTCCGGGTAACGCCTACTACAATTTTATCCCAGTACCTGTTCTTCCTAAAATAATAGTTACGTTGCCGGCCCTCCTCTTTCCAGCCACACTTACGAATATAAACAGCCAAAGAGGCTTCATTATATTCGATCATTGATCCATCAAGCCTTTCCAGTCCCAATTCTTCAAATGCATACCGCATAACTGTCATGATCGTATCTTTGCCATATCCTTTTCCACGAATTTCAGGATTGCCTAGTAACATGCCGTGAAATGCGTTACGATCTTTCCAATTGATGTCGACCAAATTAGCAGTACCAATCAGCCCTAGATCCGGTGCAACTACAGCAAAACGCTGATGAGGAGAATTAACAGAGAGCGACTCAAACCACTTTTTCTGATCCTTTAAAGATGTTGGAAAATGCCAACTTGCTAACAAAGGCCAGATCGCAGGATCATTCGCCCATTGATGTAATAATTCTAAATCTTCTTCACCTATAGCCCGCAATAAAATCTTTTTCCCTTCGATGTTCATATTGTAGCCTCAACCAGTTCTTTATTTATTGATTCAGGATGCAAAATGATGTCGCAGATTTTATCAACTATTCGCGCCTCCAAATCAGGATATAAAGGAAGACAAATAACCTGTTCAGAAGCTTTCTCTGCAAACGGCAATTGCTTGGCAGATGCCTGCATTCTATACATCGGGAAGCTACTGATGAGCGGATAGAAATATCTGCGGCCATTAATACCCTGGCCTTTCAGGAGATTGAATAGCTCATCTCTTGAACATGCATACATATCCTTATCTACAAAAATAGGAAAATAGGAATAGTTATGTGTGATGTCTGGAATGTCCAATAAAAATCGGATACCAGGACAGCCCTCCAAACGCGCTCGGTACTGGTCAGTTATTTGTTTTCTCTTCCGAATGTTCTCTTTTACATACTTTAGCTGCAACAAACCAAATGCAGCCTGTACTTCATTCATTTTTGCATTTATTCCTGGTGCGATTACGGTCGTTTCATCTGCAATACCGAAATTCTTGAGATAATCAATTCTCCTTTTAAGCTTTTCATCATTTGTGATGATTGCGCCACCCTCCAGGGTCGTAAAGATCTTGGTTGCATGAAAACTAAGCACAGATAAATCACCAAAATTCAGTATGCTTTCCTCGTTTATCTTTACATTAAATGCATGGCATGCATCATAAATTACCTTGAGTCCATAGGTATCTGCAAGGTATCCAATCTTGTCTACATCACACGGAGTTCCGTAAACGTGTACAGGTAAGATAGCTGCCGTTTTTTCAGTAATTAGAAACTCAATTTTCTCCGGGCTTATGTTTAAAGTCTCCGGATCTATATCGCAAAACACAGGCGTAATATCATTCCAGAGCAGAGAATGACAAGTCGCAACAAAGGAATAAGGCGTGGTAATTACCTCTCCAGTTACACGCAATGCCTGCAGAGACACCAGTAATGCAAGCGTACCATTTGAAAAAAGGCTGACATACTTGACTCCCAGAAAAGCAGCTAATTCAGCTTCAAGCTGTCGATGAAACTCACCATTATTCGTGAGCCATTTGTTCTCCCAAATCTTCTCGAGATAAACAACAAACTCATCCAGAGGAGGCATGTTAGGCTGGGTGACGAAAATTTTCTCTTTATCCATGCTCTACAAAGTGTTTAGTACACTTCTAAAGACAAATGAGATGCCAATGCATGAACTTGCCCCTTTCCAACCAGACAGCAGGCTGCAAGATATTCGGACGCCTGGATTGCCGAAAAACTTATCCGCAAACATGGAAAGAATTACCTCTCTCAATCCCATGAAATCAAAAAAAAGGATCAAATATCATCGGATTAAGCTGAGAGAAATAAATAATCCCTCGCTTAAAACAGGTGCTTTAATCCTTTCTCGACAAGCCTCCCAGCCAAGGTGCTCAACATACACTCCACGGCCTTGACTAGACGGCAGTTCACCAAACCAATAACATCAAAAGGCCCGCGTAATTTTCCAATTTGACTTGATACACCGAAGGGCGTTCATGAAATAGCTATATCTCACCGGCTCATTCGCATTACACAGCGATACACGTTATTTAGCCGGAATAGCGTACAATACCGTTTCCTCTCTATGAATCGTATAGTGGTCCAAATAGAATTTGTAACCAGAATCAATTTGCCTGATCAACTTTGGGATACTATAGAAATCATCTTTTTTATGATAAGCGCAAATAGCCAGCTTCGGCTGGAATTTCCTGATAGTAGCACTGGCACCAGCCAAGGCATTTAGCTCAGCGCCTTCGATGTCCATTTTAATAAAGTCGACTTTTTCCAGCCCTTTACTGGCCACAAAATCATCCAATGTGATCGTTAACGTTTTCAGATTTCCTTCTCCTCTGTCGCTTATCGAAGAGCCCGGCCCCTGATCAGAGAAAGACATTTCTTCATGAGACACGTGCCATAAGGGGTGCTGGACTATTTCAATATTAGCTGCCCAGTGAGGATTGATCTCCAGATTCCGCTGAAAAACTTCAATATTCGCAGGGACAAACTCAAATCCATACACTTGCCCTTTCGGCCCTATAGAATCAGAGAACTTAAGAGAAACATCGCCTCGACACGCACCTGCATCAATACAGACATCACCAATCTCCGGCTTGATAATCGGCCCTCTAGCATAGTAATATTGCTGCAAAATAAACTGCGTTAAAACGGTCAGTGGATTCCCGTAAATCTTTAACTCACTATCGGGCACCTTATATAAATTGATGAATTTCCCACCGTACGCAATCGCGTCTTTTTCTAATAAATAGTTTTTATCAATATTATTATATATATCCCAAAAAGCCGGTGTATTAATTGGGAGCTTTACGTGATGATGATCAAGAATATCAAACTCAAGCAGCTTGATCATCAGGTTTTTTGAATAATCATCTTCTAATATTTCAAATGCTGCTTCATACTGATCGATATTTTTCATGATTGCATGCATCCAGTACACCGCATTATCAACCATGAAATTTTTCTCTCTGGGATGGTTTTCTTCAAACCTTAGATGATCCCAATTATTCTTCTCTAGTTTATGGATTGATTGAAAGAAATCCACTAGAAACGTCTGTGTAAAAGCGCTCATGATAGTTATTTTGCATGTTTTTTTCAAAACTACAAAACTCAAATCAAATGCCAATCAACAATCTTGTTGTTACCATGTTTTAATAGCCCATCAACCAATACAAGGCTCGAAAACTTCACCTTTAAACGGGAAATAATTACCAAAACGGTAGGGTACGTACAATGACCTGGATCCCAACACACCGAGTAAAAGACGCTTACACTCCTGACCGGTAGGCAGGGAAAAATCCGTTCAAATTTCCTGAAGAGATATGCCGATTAACCAAATGCCTGTATGCATCCTGATTCAGTATTTTGCCACACAGATAGGCCGGCCGCGATTCACTCGCCCAACCCCG
>JBGCEN010000205.1:0-8075 GCA_045106435.1 Rhodothermales bacterium | reverse complement strand
CGGAAGTTATCCGAGTTAATGGAGGGCAAGGTATGGGCAGAAAGTGTCCCGGGCCAGGGTTCTACCTTTTACGCGTCAGCTATTTTGAATGCGGAATCCGCTGAGGCACCAGTGGATATCCCTGATGAAATACCTGAGGAGCTATATGACTGGATGGCTTCGGATATCTTGCTTGCAATAGATGATCACAGCACGCGCCAGCGTTTGGTTCATGAGATCAATAATCTGGGCATAACAACGGAAAACACAGCCAATCCAGACGAAGCTTTTGAGTGGATCAGGACTGGTTCGCAGTTTAAAGCCGTGCTCATTGATTTTCAGAACAATGAAAAGCATAATATCGAGTTGCCCCAGAAAATTCGAATGATTCGTTCGAAGACTGAATTGCCCATCGTTGTTTTTGGCAACAGCGAAGACAGTCATCTTGCAAAAAGACTCGGCGTTATATACATGGTCAAGCCCATCAGTAAAACGCAGATGCATGAACTGATGCAGCAGCTTTTAAGCGGGGATCGATCTATTGAACCATCGATGAATGCTGATTTTGCAAACGAGCTTGTAAACGCTGAGATAATCCAGAATGAACGTTTAAGCGAAGATATTGTCAACGATCTCACGACCGAATTGAGGCCGGCGATTGCGCCCAAGCGCTCTGGAGGTCCTTTACGCATTCTGATCGCTGAAGATGAAGAAACCAACGAAAAGCTGGCCCAGCATTTACTGGGAGATATGGGGCATCAGGTCGATATCGTAACCAATGGGGTTGAGGCCGTAAAGGCAGTTGAATTCAAAGAATTCGATGTAATCCTGATGGATATACAAATGCCTGAAATGGACGGACTGAAGGCCACAAAAGAAATCAGAAAAAACCTGCAAGGGCGTCACCAGCCGTACATCATTGCGTTTACCGCGCGTGCAATGAATAGTGATCGGGAGAATTGTATGAAAGCCGGCATGAATGATTACCTCAGTAAGCCATTTACTGCCCAAAGTTTAAAAGAGGCTTTACAGAGAAGTACGGGCCGTCCGTTACCTACACCTTCTGTGCAGGTTTAAGAAGCCGTTGTATAAAAGTGTATGTATAATGTGCATGCGTAACATATGTGCATGTAACATATGACAATGGGTTGTCACCCCGGTGCATTAACTTATAGCTACCATTGAAAAAACAGCTATAAATCATGCATAAAGCTCAAATCAGAACCCGCACTGGCAGCATTTCCGATATGCATATCCATCATTGCGACTGTACGCATTGTGATGGTATAGGTGAATTGGTTGATCAATTTACCTATACCTCATCAGAGTGTCCTGCGTGCGAAGGTATGGGATACCTGGAGCCGGCTTCTCAGGAAGCTTACGAAGCCTACCTGAGTGATCTCTATCAAGACGTTGTGCGTGCAATGCCAGCAGCAATACCAACCGCAAAACGGCCGGCGGCACAAATCATTCAACCAGCAAGGCGCGTAGTGAATTCAGCAGCCTAGTAAACTGTCAGTACTGTGTTTAGCAGTGCTTGTATGCAGCATCTACTACTGCATACAAGCAATCCGGAAACGGACTAAATAACGCCGTGCTTCTTGCCTATTTTGGTAAAGGCGGTGATGGCTTTGTCCAGATGTACCTGTGAATGTGCCGCTGAAATCTGAACGCGGATCCGAGCCTGATCTTTTGGGACGACGGGATAGCTGAAGCCTATGACATAGATGCCTTCATCTAACAGATCGCTCGCCATGTTCTGCGCGAGTTTTGCATCGTACAGCATGATAGGCACAATTGGGTGCGTGCCCGCTGTGATATTAAAGCCGGCAGCGGTCATTTTTTCTCTAAAATACATTGTGCTGCTTTCCAGTCGGTCTCTCAGCGCTGTGGTTGCACTCAGCATTTCAAGTACTTTCAACGCTGCCGTAACAATGGCCGGCGCAACGGTATTTGAGAACAGGTAAGGGCGGGAACGCTGTCTGAGTAACTCGATAATTTCTTTCTTGCCAGAGGTAAAGCCGCCTGAAGCGCCGCCCAATGCTTTTCCAAGGGTACTGGTAACGATATCGACCCGGCCCATCACACCACAATGATCAATTGAACCGCGACCCTTTTTCCCCAGGAAGCCGGTTGCATGACTGTCATCGACCATTACCAGCGCGTTATACTGATCAGCCAGATCACAAATGGCCTGTAGGTTGGCAATATTACCATCCATACTGAACACGCCGTCAGTTGCAATGAGTCTGATGTTCGCATCCTGTGTTTCTTTTAGAATGCGCTCCAGATCTTCCATGTCGCTATTTGCATACCTGTGGCGCTGTGCTTTGCACAGGCGAATGCCATCAATGATGCTTGCATGGTTAAGTTGATCGCTTATGATTGCGTCTTCTTTGCCCAGAATGGTTTCAAAGAGGCCGGCGTTTGCATCAAAGCATGAGGTATAGAGAATGGTATCTTCTGTTTCCAAAAAGGTGGATACTTCCTTCTCCAGGGCTTTATGGATGTCTTGAGTGCCGCAAATGAATCGTACCGAGGCAAGACCAAATCCGTATTTTGCTATCCCATCCTGGGCCGCTTTTATCAAGTCTGGGTTATTGGCCAGGCCGAGATAGTTGTTTGCACAAAAATTGATGACATGCTGACCTGACGCTACTTCTATTTCTGCGTCCTGTTGAGAGACAATCACACGCTCGCTTTTGTACAATCCCGAATCTTTGATTTGATCAATTTCAGCCTGGTAAAAATCTGTAGTGGCGTTCGACATTTTGTTTTTCTTCTCTTTTGGGGATTCAGGAGGCGAAGGCTATATCCATATCAGGTGGCAACACGGCTCGGTTCTTTCAGATGCAGCAGCATGTCTTCGACCATTGCTTGTAGTGAAAAGTCTGGATGCCAGTTCCAGTCATGTCTTGCATTCGCGTCATCCAATGTGGAGGGCCATGAGTCCGCGATTTCCTGACGGAAATCCGGTTCATATGTACAACTGAAATCAGGGATGGTTTTGCGTATTTCTGCTGCCAACTCAGCAGCTGAAAAGCTAATTGATGCTATGTTGTAGCTGGTTCTAATGTTAATCTTTTCGCCATCGGCCTCCATGAGTTGGAGCGATGCCTGAACGGCATCTGGCATGTACATCATGGGCAATCTCGTTTCCGGGCCCACAAAGCAGGTATATGACTCGCCGGCAGCGGCGGCGCGTAACATATCTATGGTGAAATCGGTCGTTCCTCCTCCCGGAGGGGCCGCGTAGCTTATGAGGCCAGGATAGCGCACACTACGCACATCCACCCCAAAATGCTGGTGATAATAGTTGCAAAGGAGTTCGCCGGCGCTTTTGGTAATCCCGTAAATGGTCTCGGGCTCAAGGATTGTGCGCTGTGGCGTATCAAACTTTGGTGTGGTTGGGCCAAATACGGCGATAGAGCTGGGCCAGAAGACCTTTGCGTTGACTGACACTGCAATGTCCAGCACATTCTTTAATCCATCCAGATTCACCTTCCAGGCCAGATCGGGGTGTTTTTCGCCGGTCACCGAGAGAATACTGGCTAAATGAAAAATCGTATCAACTTTGTAGGATGTTATGATTTCTCTCAGTTGATCCAGATTGGTGACATCTGCAATTTCGTGGGGCCCGTTGGTGGTATGCCCCGGTAATTTTAGATCGGTGCCAACAACATTGTTGTTACCGTATGTACTCCGAAGCTTTTTTACGAGGTCGCTACCAATCTGCCCATTTGCTCCGGTTATGAGAATTTGCTGCATGTATTTCGATAATGGATGACGCTAACTTTGGAACCGCTTCCATAAGGTACGACCGTTTGTGATTTATCACACTCAATGGTCTGTTAGGAAGTCTTGAATATGACGTGAAAGATCTTCGTACTGCTCAATGAACGGGAAGTGTCCGCTGTTCTCTATAACGACAAGTTTGCTATTGGGAATTGCATGGTCGATTAGAGAAATATCATCCAATGTTAATGGGTCGTGCGTTGTGTGGATAATCAAAGTGGGTGTTTGCATGGAGCCCAGATTGTCGTGCAGATCATAGAAGGGGAGGGTGCTGTCTGCTCTTAATCTTCCAAGTGCCGCGCTTTTCTCTGAAAATTGCTCATCAAAATAAAAAGAGAGTTCATTGGTTTTTTCAGGATCGAAGAACGAGGACTTGAAACTCAGTCGGAAAAACTCGTTAAGTGCCGCCGGCTCTCGCTTTTGGAAAGCCTCGGTCTGAAATAACGCAGCTTGTGCTTCTTGATCTGCCGGCGTAATTCGTGCCTGAAGCCTTTGGCCGGCTGCTTGTTGTACAGCAGCACTCGCTGCATTGGTATTCATCAGGATCAGGGAATGTAGTTTGTCTTGATGCTTCAAGGCATATCGCATGGCGATTAAACCGCCCCATGAATGGCCCAGCAGGTGAATCTTGTCTGCTTTAATATGCTGCCTGACTGCATCCAGGTCTTCTACAAATTGATCCATCGTAAATGCTGTGGTATCGCCAATTTCTGAACGCCCATTTGCACGCTGATCATAAAAAACGAGGGTGTTCTTTTTTGCCATTTCTGCAACATGGGGCAAAAAATAACTATGCTCCAGTCCGGGGCCTCCATGTACAAATACAATGGGCTCACCACTTCCCATCGTCTTAACAAACAACGATGCATCTCGGACGGTTACTGTGTCTTCGGATACTTCTGAAGGCCCGGGTGTTGTGCACCCTGAGAATAGCAAAACGAGAAGAGCCAGGGCTATACTAGGGGGCTTGCAAATGCATTTTTTTAAGGCAAGGATATTCATCAGGCAGACGAGAGCGGTTTAAATTAGGAGTGGTTGTACTCCCTGGATCGAGAGAAGATTTTGCACCAAGATATCCCCTTTAAGGGCTCAAAATGTACTTTCGTTTGTGCTTTTATTACTAATCAATAGCATACAACTCGAATTAGCTTAATCTACGATCATATCTGTGGCCTCATCCAGCGCCTCCGATACCAAATCAATTGTGCTGGATACAATTTCGATTTGCTCTGCTGCTTCGTCCCAGGAGCGTTGCTCAAGCGCCTCACGGATCCCCGGAAGGGTTTTGACGCCGTAGCCAGTGTAAAACCCCGGTGCATAGATCTGGTGTTTAAACCAGGGCCGGCGTGGTAAACCTTGTTTACGGGTCATTCGCTGTTCGATGCCCATAAGAAACTCGTTTAAGGTTTCTTGAGCATCCGGAGAGAGTCCTCCACCATGTTCAGCCATTGCAGCGTCGTATTTTTTTGCTGCGGTTTCAAGGTTGGCTAGCGCATTTTGCAAAGGGGCGAAGTTGAAAAAAGGAACAGCCGCTTTGGTATGCCGCGGTTCAAAGTGTTTGGTCGGATCAGCGGTTAGTTTGTACGCCTTACTCTCTATTTTTGTGTTCTCACGTTCCGTTTCGCTGCGCATGGTATCAGCGAGTTTCATCACCTCGTCTGCGAATTTTGCCACATTGTCAGCGTAGTTATTGAAACTGTACGGCAGTATATCTGCATTGGCGAGCCGGAGCACGGCTCTACCGGTTACATTGGCAAGCGTAGCGCCATAGGCAAAATCCGGGTCGCCAAATCTTTCGTAATGATCAAAGGCATCAAACGCCGTATGGTAGCCACCTCCTGGGTTCTCGCCGCCAAACCCAAGGTTTAATGATGCAATGCCCAGGTGCTGCAAAAAGGGTGTATAATCTGACCCTGAGCCAAGCGGACTGATACGCAGGTCTTTTCTGCTCGTGGCTTCGGCATCGTTTCGAACCTGCCGCAATGCGCGCGCGCGTTCAGCAACTGAAACACCGGTCTGTGGATCTGTCACCTCTCTACCCACTTCATTGATAAATCGTTCGAGGGTGTGAGAGCCGCCGGCTCCCCAGAATCCTCTCCCATTGCCATCTGTGTTGATGTATACAGCCAGCTTGTCACGCAATTCAGCCGCGTGATATTCAACCCATTCTGTAGAGCCAAGCAATCCGGGTTCTTCGGCATCCCAGCCGGCATAAACGATGGTGCGTTTGGGACGCCATCCGGTTTTTGCGAGCTCTCCAATAGCACGTGCTTCTTCCATCAGGGATACCATGCCGCTCACTGGATCGGCAGCGCCAAACACCCACGCATCGTGGTGGTTGCCGCGCATAATCCATTGATCAGGAAATTCAGATCCTTCCATGCGGGCCACGACGTTGTACGCTGTTTCCAGCTTCCAGTCAAATTTCAGTTTGAGATGTACCTTGGCCGGGCCTGGGCCTACATGGTAGGTGATGGGGAGGGCACCGCGCCATCTGGCCGGCGCAACCGGTCCGCCGATGGCCTCCAGCAGGGGCAATGCATCGTCATATGAAATGGGGAGTACCGGAATTTTCATAAGCGTTGGTGCTGCTGAAATATCATAACGCTCTGTTTCTGGCTTGGAGCCTACGCCTGGTGTGAGTGGATCGCCCGGGTATAACGGCATGTCAGCTACCGACCCTCTTTGGACCCCTTTGCCCGGTTTAAAAGCGCCTTCAGGATAAACGTCACCGCGCAGGTACCCATCATCTTCCGGATCTGAATACAGAATGCAACCAATCGCTCCATGTTCTGCGGCTACTTTGGGTTTGATACCTCGCCAGGAGCCGCCGTACCGCGCAATCACAATTTTACCTTTTACATCGATGCCCAATTCCGCCAGCTCTTCGTAATCACGAGGGATACCCTGATTCACAAATACGAGCTCGGCGGTTACATCTCCATCAGCAGAGAAAGCGTTGTATGCTGGTAAGATTTCTTTTTTGATTTTATCGCTCACCTTGCCGTCTAAATCGGGCATCGCAAGTTTTGCCTTGAATTTAGTCGGCGCAACAAGTTCAACAACGCGCTCTGTAGGTGTTGGAAAGAGCACGGTGAATTCCTCGATCTCCACGTCGTAGCCCCACGAATCAAAAAGATCGGCCATGTATTTGACCTTCTCTCCGGTAAAGGCCGAACCCACATGATGTGGCCGAGATGTCATCTTCTTCATCCAAACCCGCAGGTTCGCGGGCGTCAGGTGGCTCTCAAATGTAGCCTCCAGTTCGTGTTGGGCAGCAGCGCCGGCTTTGCTGAAGCCCAGAATTGGATCGTCGTTATCGTTTGCTGATGGCGGGCTAAATGCTAAAAGGCTGGCGACAACTGCCAGACTCAATAGTCGAGGTAAACGCATAGGGGCGATGGGGAATGGCTGGGATTTTGACTAACCCCCGTAAGTTAAGGATGAGCAGGGTGGGATGCTGGGTAAGGGAAGTCTGTGCGTCGGAAGGTCGGTAAGTCTGTGGGTCTTCTGTGTACGATGGGTACGAGATGTTCAATGAGTACGAGAAGCCCGATCCAATGTACTCACAGACTTTCAGACTCACCGACTCACAGACTGTCAGACTCACAGACTGTCAGACTCACCGACTTTCTTTCAGCCCCCTAAACAGCATATCCTCTCCTACCTGAGTCCAGGTAGTTTTAGCAAATGTTTTTGCCTGGCTCATTTTTTCAATAGAGAGTCCGTTGAGCGTTGGGAGGCCCTGGCCAATTAGTTTGGGGGCAATGAACAGGTTTAGTTGATCCACCAGATCTTGCTCAAAAAAGGCGGTGGCTAGCGAAGGGCCGGCTTCTACCAATACCGACTGGAATCCTTTTCGTGAATCTGTACTTTTGCCCAATTCAGTCAACACTTCAGTTAAATCAAGGTGGCCATCCTTTTCTGGCAAACGAAGCAGTTGCCCGCCGGCTTCAGTCAATTGATTTGCATACACAGGCTTTGCCGATGTGCTAACAACAGCAATGGTTTTGCCTACAAATTCGTCTGAGAACAAATTAAGGTGAAGGGGTAATTTGCCGGCGCGATCAAGCACAACACGATATGGGTGTCGTCCGGCTACGTGCCGCACGGTAAGCGATGGATTGTCAGAAAGGGCCGTGCCGTATCCGACAAGAACGGCATCGAGTTGGGCACGCCATTCATGGACAAGCGTGCGGGCTGCTTCGCCGGATACCCATTGGGAATCCCCATTTAAGGTTGCAATGCGACCATCCAGCGTTTGAGCTAATTTCAAGGATACGAGTGGCCGGCCTGTTTTT
>JBGCEN010000204.1:0-10342 GCA_045106435.1 Rhodothermales bacterium | reverse complement strand
ATGAACAAATCTCTCTGGGGCCCACTCGTAGATAGATACGACGCAGACATCCCCCGCAAACGCAAAATCCTCGCCCTGGACGGCGGTGGCATCAAAGGACTGATCACCCTCGGTGCGCTGGCTGAAATGGAAAAACAACTCGCCGAGATCAGTGGACGTGGCGCCGGCTTCCGTTTATGCGAATTCTTCGATTACATCGGGGGCACCAGCACCGGCGCCATTATCGCTGCAGGTCTTGCCAAAGGTTTATCGGTTGCCCAGCTTGCGGACTTGTACAAGAAAAAAGGCAAAGCGATGTTCGATAAGAAATTCTTGCTGCAACTCAAGAGTCGAGGTAAATACAAATACAGCGCCGGCAATATTACAAAGCTGCTAAAGAAGATGCTCGGCGAAGAAACCAGGCTTTTCCCAGATGATCTGCAGTGTCTACTCATGTTGATGACGATGAATGTAGATACAGATTCTCCCTGGCCTATCAGTAGTAATCCTGATGCCAGATACAACGAACCTAATCGACCTGACTGCAATTTAAAAATTCCCTTATGGCAGCTTGTTCGAGCCAGTACCGCTGCACCCGCTTTTTTCAAACACGAAGTTTTACAGTGGGACCCCGATGATCCAGATAAACATTTTGCCTTTGTAGATGGTGGAATGACACCTCACAACAACCCTTCCTGGCTGATGTACCGTATGGCCACCGCCCCTGAGTACAACCTAAACTGGGAAACTGGTGAAGACAAGCTGCTACTCGTGTCTGTGGGGACAGGGAGCTCTCCGAACATGACCCGATACGATAATATTTTAGACATTGCGAAAGAATTGCCTTTAAACTTGCTCAACACGATGAAAGTTGAGAAAGATATCTCCTGCCGGCAAATAGGCCGCTGTACCCACGGGGCGCGTATTGACCGTGAATTGAATGACATGATTCCCCGTGATCAAAGTGGCAACAAAATACCGCTTTCCCAAGATCTTGGCCGCAAATTTCTTTATGCACGCTATGATGTCGAACTGACTGATGAGAGCCTAGCACTCATGGGCCTAAGCGATATTGATTACAGTGATGTTGCTAAAATGGATGCCGTCGACAGCATCAAAGATTTTGAGCTTATAGGCAGCAAACTCGCTGACGAAGTTGATGTCCGTTCACACTTTGGTCATTTCGCAGTAGTAGAAAATTTCTGGAGTAATTGATTTGTCAATGACGGCCCTTCTGTTTTTAACAGGGCAGTTGGCATAGTTCATAACTTGAGATCTATATTTGTACCCGACAACCAAACACAAGCAGCAACATTTATTATGACAACATACGAGGCTCTCGACAGTTTTTCTCTCGCTTTAGATAAAGCTACTGACGAGAAAAGACTGGGCGATGTGCGCCTCTACAGTCATGAAATCCAGCACCTGAGTATCGAGAAAGCGGCGTCTCAGCTGCTACTTGAAAAACTGACAGACCTGAGAAATTTCCAGACGGAAGCCGGCAATCACACGCATGTTTTCCTCTTTACTGGTCACATGATTGACGCCGCTGACCGGGAAAACCCTCGGTTTCCTGCAGACAAAGAAGCCGTTGCATTTTCGGCGATCAAGGAACGGGTGCAAGAAGAGATCGATCTTGTTACCCAAAAGCATCAGGGGAACGACAGCCTCTCTTTTCTAGGGATTACCGGTGGTGCCAGCGGTGGCGACATCTTGTTTCATGAAGCCTGCAAGGCACATGATGTCTCCTCTCATATGTATTTGCTGTTTCCGAGAGAGATGTTTTTAGACGCTTCGGTGCGCGCTGCTGGCCAAGGTTGGATCGATCGTTTTGACGCAATTTACAGCCGCCTGTCTAAGGATGAACGCCCTGTGCTAGGGCCTGACGATAAACTGCCCAAGTGGCTCCATCAGAAGCAGCCTTACTCTATCTGGGTAAGAAATAACATGTGGATGCTCCACAATGCACTGGTTTACGGTGGCGAAAACGTGACGCTGTTTGCCCTATGGAATGGAGAAGGTGGAGACGGCGTGGGCGGTACGCAGGACATGGTGAATCAAGCTACAGCAAATGGGGCCAAAGCGGTCATCATTGATACCAAGAAGCTTTTTGGGTTGTAGGCAGCTTTGGGTGGTGAATAACGAACACCCAACAAGGAATGTCCAATGACCAAGTGTTTTTCAATCCCTTCGAAATTCTAAATTCCTTGTTGAGTGTTCGTTATTCCCACCCCCCCTGCTCATACTCTTCCCGCAGCAGCCCGTACACCTCTGCGTCTTCGTATTTATCGAACACCCAACAAGGAATGTCCAATGACCAAGTGTTTTTCAATCCCTTCGAAATTCTAAATTCCTTGTTGGGTGTTCGATATTCAACCTACCTTCTTAGCATACTCCTCCTTCAGTAATCCATACACCTCTGCGTCTTCGTATTTGCCGAACCGGTAGTAGTGCTGCCGGCGGGTGCCCTCGTGTTGCATGCCTAGTTTTTGGAGCACACGGCCTGATGCCGGATTGCTGCTAAAATGAGGGGCCGCGATACGGTTTAACGCCATCACATCAAAGCCATATTTCAACACAGCGTGGCCGGCTTCGGTACAGTAGCCGCATCCCCAGTAAGGCATCCCCACCCAATACCCCAAATCGCCCCGGTTGTGCGCCATTTCCAGCACAATACCAATCGAACCGATTAACTCATCGGTCTCTTTTAACACTATAGCAAAATTAACAATCCGGTCTTTCTTGAAATCATCCATCAAACTCAGTATCCAGCGCTCAGCAATACCGTTTTTGTATGGATGTGGCAAAAAGGTGGACCTGGCTAACTCTTCTGAGCCAGCTAGCCGCTGCACCCTTCGCGCATCCTGTATGTGAAACTGTCTTAATACGAGCCGCTTTGTTTCTAGCGTTGGAAAAGTGCCATCTGGCATTTATTTACTGGAATGGGGTGTAAGGAAGGCAGCAACATACATGTGGCTTTCTTGCCTTCCCGTAGAATATGGACACGTTGACGAAGGTTGAGAGAAGAGAGAACGCAATCCTCTCTATGCCTCTTCTCTCAACCCTCTTTCTCTCATCTCTTTTCAATAAAACGTGGTATGATCAAAGCTAGTCATCACCGTCCAACAAATCATCAATGCGCATCACAACGTCTTCAAGATGAAACTTCGTCATTTTGTCGCGCGAGCGCCGGCCGGCGGCTGAAGCCTGCCGTTGCAAATCATCTAATAAACCACGTACGATAGGTCTGATATCGGACTGACTTATATCAACTGTAGTGCCAAAGAAGAAGGCAAAATTTGAACTAAACTCTTCTGTCATCAAATAATGCATCCGCTCCAGATAGCCCCGCTGCAAGTTGCGCCGATAGGTATCAATCTCCGGACGCGTCTGGTCCAACTCTTTCCAAAGGCCGGCCTTCACATCTTCCATAAATTCCAGCAAGGTATAGGCGTTTTCACCGTCTACCACTTCTGCCTCAATCAAACGCTGCATACGCGTTGGATCCAGCAGATTGTTCAGTATGGATACCTGCCGGCCCCGGATGCGATCAACTGCGCCGGCGGGCTCTATCCGTCGGAGAATGGAATCATCCAGCAACCAGATTGGCGTATCAAACACGTTTTCTTGTAAAAATGCGAGCGCCGCTTCCTGATTTGCACGAGGCACTACATCGTACACCATGCCGGCTTGATCACTGGCTTTTCTGTTCTCGTAGATCCCTCCAACCTGCGTTACCACGTGCCGCATATAGCGACTCCACTGCCCCAAAAACTCGCCATAGATTTCTTCCAGATCATCATACCCTTGCCCATCCGTAGCCGTCCAGTCCACCAGATTTGGTAGTACCCTTTTCAGGTTTGCAACGGCGTACGTACTTGCCAGCACCGGGTTATCACCCATGTCTTCTGTCTGGGCATCCGGATTATATGCAGTAGATCCACCAAAACGGAATCGTTCATCGTCTGCGTGCTCCAGGATGATTTTATCGAGCATCGGCTTTTCGTCTTCTGCTTTTTCGATGTCTGGATACCAACGGTACCCCCAATCAACTACATAATGATCATACGGCCCTATTTTCCGAACAAACCGCGTTACGCCATCTTCGGGCTGCGCGATATAATTCTGACGCGCATAATCCATGATGGTAGGCGCTACGCCGTATTGCGAAGTAAACGTAGGGGATCGTAAAGAATCTACCGGGAAAGAGGAGCTGGCAATCATGTTATGTGGTAGGCCTAACGCATGCCCTATTTCGTGTGCGATGACCTGACGCATGGTTTCGCCAATCAGATCGGGGTCTAGTTTCAGCGAGCGGGCCCCCGGGTTTGAAGCCCCCGTCTCGATCATCAGCCGATTGCGGTATGAGCGCATATGGTTATGATACCAGATGATATCGCTCTCGATGATTTCTCCTGACCGGGGATCGGACACACTGGGCCCAACTGCATTTCGGGTCGTATTTGCTACGTACCGCATGGTCGAGAAACGGACATCTTCCGGGTCAAAATCAGGATCATCATCCGATGGAATTCTGCATTGAATGGCATTTTTGAAGCCGGCAGTCTCGAAGGTCGTTTGCCAGTCGTTTATGCCCTGACAGAAATAAGGGCGCCAGTGCTCTGGCGTTGCCGGGTCCAGGTAATAAATGATCGGCTTCACAGGCTCAACCAGTTCACCGCGCATGTAAGCTTCAGGATCAGACGGCTCCAGTTTCCAGCGCCGGATAAACGTACGCGTGGCTGCTTTTTGATCATCCAGGCCAAAGTCGATTTGAGAAACACTGAAGAAACCAACACGACTATCTGCGATGCGGGGCATCATAGGCTCTTTCGCCAGCAAAATCATCGACTGGTACAATTGCATTGAAATGGTGCCTGTCCCCACATTAGACGGTGGGGCTGTAGCTTCAAACGTAAGCGTGTGACGCACATTTACGTTGAGCGGGTAGCTCTTTGCTTCATCTACAAATGAACGCGTGCCATCCAGCCGGCGCACTTTGAATCGGGTCCGCTGCCCTGTGCTCAGTCCACCAATGGCTGGCACATCTTTAACGAACAAATCGGTCACATTGATAACAACGCCCTGTGAATCAGCCGAGAGCGTTTCAATCTCAAACGCCTGGATAATGGGCTCAAAGTTATTTGCTTTTACAGACTGGGCAACGGGCAATGAATCGCTGGCAACGCTCGTATACGATGTTTTGCGCAACAGGATATTGTCTCCCTTCCGTTCCCATCGAACAACTTGTTCGCCAACTTTCGAACCGCCATTAATAAACGGGCTCAGGTTAGCCGGCGTCTGTGCGATCCGGCTAATCCATAATATTTCCCGATTAAGGAGTGAATCAGGAATTTCAAAAAACCAGTCGTCCCCTACCTGGTGTACACGAAACAAGCCATCATCTGAAAGGGCCTTGTCTGTTATCACCTTGTTGTACGCCTTCATCGCTGAGGCGTCATCGTCTTTTGGAGAAGGGCTTGTTGTTTTTTCTTCAACCGGTGGTGTGGCAGCTTGCTTGCTGGCAGAACAGCCGGCCAGTAAAAGAAAAAGGGTGATTATATAAACTCCAGGATTGAATCGCTGCATCACTCGGGCGTATGGACTTTTAATTGGAAAGCCCCAAGATACAAATCATTCGATTGATTTGAAGTTTGCAGTAATCAGTGGTCAGTATTCAGCTATGAGTGGCTATTTTTCATCCTGCAAAAATTACTATCTCGCTTACGCAGCAATCATCATGGTCTTTGGGCTTTCTTCCAAACGATTGGCTACCTTGTGCGCCAGAATCTGGCAAAGGTTGTGTAACATTTGAGCGGCACTCGGCGTGCGGGCATTGAGGCGTTTGTTCAGTTTGCTTTCATCCATGCTTAGCACCACAGCTTTCTCTGAAGCCACATACACATCTGCGGATCGCCGGGCATTCAGAATGACACCTAGCTCTCCGATTACTTCGCCGGCGCGTGTACGATGAATCCGTTTTCCATTTTTATACACATCCAATTCTCCCGAGAGCACCATAAATACAGTAGCAGTTTGCTGTCCTCTACGAATCATTAAGTCCTCTTTTCCCAAAGACAATAAATATCCTTTCGAGATGATGGGCATAATCTCACTTGGTGACATGCCATTAAAAAGCTTGGCACAATTTAAGTCAGACGCCTTGTCACACGTTAGCTGATCAACAATCCATGAAGTTTCTGAAGCATCCATTTCAGCCACACCGCGAACTGCGGGTGTACCGAGGAGTGCCGTTATGCGATGAACTTCTTCGAGATCATCTACGGGCTGATCGAGCGGTTTTCTTAACGGGGAGCGAATTGCTGACAGATAAGCCAAGTCACGTATAGCAAAAGCCAGCGGAATCATGATCCCAAACTCCCCATCATTATAAATATTACAATCGTAACTGCGGAATCCCATGCGTTGATAATACCGGATCAAATGAGGCTGGCAATCACAAACCGCCATTTCAATTTGCTCCGTCACGCAAATTTTTGCCACTTCCTCAATCATACGATACGCAACAGGACCACCACGAAATTCTTTTTTAACCATAAACCGTGTTAAGACAAGCAATTGCTCATCTTTAACCGTTGGCCGAAAGCGACAAAGATTGTAGGTCGTTTCCAGCTCTTCAGAAAACGCAGCATCTTTGCCCAGATTCAGGCGCAATGAGCCAATCAATTCATCTCCGCATTTTGCGTACAACAAGCGGGATTGCTCATCATTATGTCCAAAAAGCATGCGCCGCTCGTGGTCTGCTACGCTGCCAAAGATGTGCATTTCTTCAACGTAGATCTCGTAGCGCAAGCGATAAATTTGCTCGCGTTCTGCTTCTGTTTCTGCAATATGAAAGGTGATGTTGTTCACTGGATCTGCCTGTTTAGCGTGTATGGTTTTTTGCTGTGGCCAATCATCCCATCTGCCACTCAATATTATCCACAGCAAAACACACGCAATAGGCTCATTATTTTTTCTAGAAAACATTAAGCAGTCAGATGTCGCGCCGGCTTTCCTTTTTGCGTTTTACTCTATACAAGGAAGCCCGTACGGAATATGAAGACTTGCCACCACGCTTTAACTTATATATTTCACGTCATCCTGCTTGCGAGTACAGCAAGCGGGCAGGTAGGGTCATGCGAACCCGGTACGGCCGAAGCATCTTTGGATATTGGCAACGTGCGGGCAGACATTTTTAACAACGGCGCGCTGTTCCGAAATAGAGGGGCACCGGTTTATGAAGTGCCTAAAGACGCCGGCTTGAACGCCATTTATGCATCCATTATATGGATAGCCGGCAAGGTAGATAACAATTTACGTGCTGCAGCCAGTCGCACTGGTCCAAGAGAGTTCTGGCCAGGCCCATTGGATAAGCAAGGCAATCCGCCGGCAGATTGCTCGGCCTATGATCAGCTATGGGAGGTAAACCGTCAGGACCTCCTACAATTGAGACAACACGGCAAAATCTCTGAAAACATACGTAACTGGCCCTGGACATTGGGCGCCCCTGTTATCGATGGAGATGGGATTCCCGACAACTACAATCCAGAAGGCGGCGATCTTCCTGAACTCTACGGCCATCAGCGTATCTGGTGGATCATGAACGATCGCGGCAACGCACATCTAACTACCGAAAGTGAACCGATTGGCATCGAAGTACATGCCTCTGCTTTTGCATTCGATAACCCTCCCATGCTGCAAGATCATACGTTCTACGAATATCGCCTCATTAACAAAAATACAGTCCCCATCACTGATGCCTATTTCACGTATTGGACGGACGCTGATCTAGGCAACTTTGACGATGATTATGTGGGGTCTGATTCTTTGCTGCATCTGGGCTATTACTACAATGCAGACAATGATGACGAAGGGGGATACGGAGAAGCACCGCCGGCCGTTGGCTTTACGTTCATCAAAACACCTGTTGCAGACCAGGATGGAGTAGACAATGACAGAGATGGTGAAATAGACGAACCTGGAGAAATGATGGGTGCCAGCAGTGTAATGAACCACTCCAAAGGTCATGGTATTGTCGGACCACCTCTCGTTATTGCAGATTATTATAATTATATGCGAGCCCTGTGGAAAGACGGCAGTACAATCAAGGAAGGCTGGTATCATGGAAATATGGACCAAATATGGCCTGAGCCTTGGCCGGAAGAACTCGCCCCCACCTCAACTCGATTTTCCTTTTCCGGGGATCCGGTCACAGCATCTTTTTGGTCCGAAAACAACATTGACAAAAAAGGCCTGGCGGCTGATCCGGCTGATCGCCGCCTACACACCTCTTCCGGGCCTTTCTCTATTGCACCGGGAGATACAATACACATCGCTTTTGCAGTGCTGTGGGCCCGAGGAGATAACAATCTTGATTCCGTGCATAAGCTCAAGGGCAATGCATTACACATTCGAAGCGTCGGCACTGGTTTTCTTTCTCCAAGCAATCCTGCAGATCTGATTCCTCGCACAAACGATGCTGAACCCGCAAATTTTGTACTCGCCTTTAACCAGAATTTCCCCAACCCGTTTTCTGAATCAACCACTTTTCGCTACAGCCTGCCGCAATCGATGCGGATGCGATTGACTGTTTACGATATGCTCGGACGGGAAGTTGAGCTGCTTGTTGACCAACAACAAGACGCTGGCAACTACACTGTTGATTTTGAAGCCGGCACGTTGCCCTCCGGCATGTACCTGGCTCAAATCGAACTCGATCACCTCCGCTTTACTAAACGAATGGTGCTTGCAAAATGAACCGCAGAACAGCAGAATGTAGAACTGCAGAACCGCAGAAGTACATCCTCTTTTTACTTTTAGCTTTTTACTTTTCACTTGAAGCGAGCAGCGCAAGCGCCCAGGTTGGAAACTGTGAGCCGGCACTGGCTGAAGCTGTTCTGGATGCCGGCAATGTACGCGCCAGTATCTACAACAACGGCGCGCTTTTCTGGCGTGGCGGTGCACCGCTCTATGAAGTACCCAAGGGCCTCGGAGCCAATTCTATTTTTTCTGCAGGCATCTGGATAGGCGGCAAAATCAATGGCGAAGTGCGCACAGCAGCTTCACGCTATGGTCCATGGGAATTCTGGGCAGGACCACTGGATGCTGCGGGTAATCCTCCTGCTGACTGCGCTGTATATGACAACATATGGGAGATCAGGACAGAGGACATAGATGCATACATCAATGCCGGCGAAATATCAGAAAACTTGCAAAACTGGCCATGGGAGCTTGGTGCGCCCGTTGTTGATGGCGATGGCAATCCCGACAATTACAACCTTGCTGGCGGTGATCTGCCAGCACTGCTCGGAGACCAACGCCTTTGGTGGATCATGAATGACCGGGGCAATGTCCATGAGGCATCAGACAGTGAACCAATTGGGCTTGAAGTTCACGCGTCTGCTTTTGCCTTTGACAATCCCGGCACCTTAGGGAATTTTACATTCTACGATTACAAGATCATCAACAAAAACACGGCCCCACTCACTGACACATTTTTCAGTTTGTTTTCAGATGTAGATCTGGGCGACTTTGATGACGATTACGTTGGCTCGGATTCGTTGCTTAACGTGGGCTATGTGTACAACTCAGACAACATAGATCGTGGTTGTGGAGTCGGAGTTATCCCGCCGGCCGTTGGCTTCTCCTTTATCGAAACAATCCCCGCCAAACCTGATGGCCTGGATAATGACAG
Organism: Rhodothermales bacterium; assembly: GCA_045106435.1. GTDB lineage: Bacteria > Bacteroidota > Rhodothermia > Rhodothermales > JAHQVL01 > JBCCIM01. The sequence goes on along the minus strand of JBGCEN010000204.1, from coordinate 666 downwards.
AGATGGTGAGGTTGATGAAGCCGGTGAAATGCTTGGAGCCTCCAGTGTACTATCCAATGTAGAGCCTCATACCAAGGCAAAGTATTACAACGTTATGAATGGCCGCTGGGAAGATGGACGTCCGTTACTCAAGGGCGGAAATGGACGAGAAGGCTGGGGCTGGCCAAATGGGCTTTTAATGGAGCCAACCAAATTTGCTTTTTCAGGAAACCCGGTAGACAATTCTTTCTGGAGCGAAGTCAACAGAGACGGCTTAGAAACACCAAATAGAACAGGCGACAGAAATCTTGTAACTACAACAGGTGCCTTTGACATTGCCTCCGGAGACACAGTCGATGTTAGAATTGCTGTTGTTTGGTCGCAGGGTAGGGATAATATCAACTCTGTAGAGCTTTTTCAGAAGGACGTTACGGGTGTTCAGAACGCGGGGAGCGCTCTTTTTCAATCGCGCCAAATCGCTGATAAAGAAGAAAGTCCAACGACAGAACCAGTCTACACCCTGGACTTTAGCTCAAACTTCCCCAATCCTTTCTCAAAATCGACAACCTTTCGCTACAGCCTCCCTCAATCCATGCGGGTCCGGTTGCACGTATACGATGCGCTTGGACGCGAGGTGAAACAACTCGTAAATCAGGAGCAAGGCGCCGGCATTTACAGCGTTGATTT
>JBGCEN010000203.1:0-18058 GCA_045106435.1 Rhodothermales bacterium | reverse complement strand
GAGAGATGAGATTTTGAATGATTTTGGATACGACTTTTTGAGCGCATAGCAGCGTTACGTGCGACACGAGGGCGCAGCCCGACTGATGCAAATAAAAAAGCGGATTCAAAAGCACCAAAAGATCGCTCACTCAATGTGAAGATTAAATCTTAACAGGTTCTTAGCTCGACTTTGTCCAATAAGAAACTGTCAAAGCCTCTTTCTAGCGCCACCCAGGTCTTTTTCGATGATTTATACGTCTCAGTTTACCAACCATACATGGCCAAATTAAACGGCGAAGACTCAAAAGTTATGTCTAACATCGAGATAGCGCTTAAAAACCCTTCAAAATTGGACATTCCTTGATCGGGGTTCGATATTCGAGACTTTGTCCAAAAGGACAAAGTCGAGCTTAGGGCATGCTTAACGAAGTGAAGCATATTAAACAGCATCCACCACTGAGTTCGCCTTTTGCTTCACGCCGGCCAGCACTCCCCCGAGGTAACCCATCGGGATGTACGCAAACAACAAGTCAACAACCTTGAACCACAGCGGCCCACCGAGCATGACAACCGCTGAGATACCACCCATCAAGAAAACCACGCCAATACCTAAAGCGAGCTTATCAGCATGACTTGCTGCAAATTTGGCAGCAATGAATGCCCCTACAAGCGCACCAAGAGCATGGCCCAGAAATGGAAAAAGGAAGTTTGCGGGAGTAAATAGCTTCATGCTCTCCGCCAGACCCTCCATTGTAGTAATATCAGCACCTTCAGGAAGCTGAATCACAGAAGGCCCAAGGTTCACCAGGCTGATGTTAACAAAGCTACCGACTGCAATGCCGGCGACAACTGCCAAGATGTTCTTAAGAATTGGGTTCATGGGTGGAGAAATTTATTCAATTGGACAGTGGTACCATTTCGAACAGCGATGCTATTTCAAAATGCACAAGGTGATAAAACTGATTCTTCTTACAGAATAACCGCTAAGAAATAAACAGCCAACAGTTTGAAGGACAAAACTAAAACCCATTCAACAAGCTAACACGCGCCTCACTTCCGCTCAATCACCCGAAAAGCAATCAGTGCCAGTAGCGTAAACACCATCAAATAAATAAAACCTGTCTTGAGGCCAAACCATTCAGCAATACCACCAATCAATACGGGGCCAACGAGAAAGCCAAAGTATCCCACAGTTGCAACAGCAGCAATGCCTCTTGAAGGGCTTACAACTGGCTGCCGGCCCGCTTCGGCGAAGACAACAGGTACAAGCAAGGCATAGCTAATACCTGAAATAGTAAAACCAGCGATACTCAACCATCCCGTCGCCGGCAATACAAGCACAAGCCCCACTACAACCACCAGGCTTGCAAGCAAGATCACCCGTTGCGACCCGACCCGTGCAACAATGGAGTCACCTGCAAACCTTACCAGCGTCATGCTCATTGAAAAACCAGTAAACGCAAGCCCCCACATGTACTCCTCAGCCTGCACAATCTGCCCCATATAAACAGCGCTCCAGTCTGCTACACCACCCTCTCCTTGCATAGAGCAAAAGGCGACGATGGCTAACCCGAACAGTGCTTTTCCCGGTAAGGCAAAGTGAGATTCTTCTGTTGACCTGGCTTCTTTGATGTTATAGATGGCCGGCTTTGCAACAAAGAGTAAGAGCAAGAGCATAAGCCCCATACCAACAAGGATTTGCAGCACGCCACTCACGGAAAGGGCGATCAACAAGCTCCCAACGCCGGCTCCAATCATACCGCCCAGGCTAAAAAAACCATGACAGGAAGACATGATGTCTGTCTTATGGTCCTTCTCCAGAATGGAAGCCACTGCATTCATTGCAATATCCATTGCACCAGAGGTGAGTCCTACAAAAAACAGGCTTCCAGCCAGCATCCAGAATGAGTTGGAAATAAAAGGCAGGAATATACAGGCGATATACAAAACCCCTGTGCCAATCGTGACTTTGCCGGCGCCAAAACGCTGCACCAACGCGCTCACGCTCAACATGGCCAGCAACGCACCTATAGGCATAAAAAAGAGCGCAGCACCCAGCCTCCCATCACTCAGGCCCAATGTAATTTTAACCTCAGGAATCCTGGTGATCCAGAAAGCAAATAATAAGGCATTGATAGAGAACACAAATCCGATAGCAACAAACTTGCGTTCTCGAAAGAATACTGATAAGTGGGAGTACAAAATTTAAAGGGCGAAATTGGAGAAATTATTGACCGTAACGGATTATAGCCATCGCCCAATGAATAACCAAAACCTCTTCCTTGAGGCCTATGTGCCTGTGCAGGAATGCTGGAAGGAGCAGTCGAATCATTGGCACCCAAGTGCACAAGCAGGAATCGTCGAACAAATCAACTTAAACCAATCCCGCTGCTTTACGCGGCGGCGCTTACATTTTCAAGTTCGCCTCGAAATCTTTCGGCAAGAGCAGTTGCTTCTTCCATAGTAGGTGCTTCCGAATAGATGCGCAGGATGGGTTCTGTATTGGACTTGCGCAGGTGTACCCATCCTTCAGGAAAATCGATTTTCAACCCATCAATGGTTGAGTGTTTCTCAGACTTAAATTTCTCGGCAAGCACAGCCAAAACATGATCTGCATTCAAATCTCCCAGTGGGATTTTACCTTTGGACATCGCATAAGCCGGCATCCGGTCGCGAAGTTGGGAAAGGGAAATATCTTGATCGGTCAGATGTTGAAGAATCATTGCGGTACCAATCAGTGCATCCCGACCGTAATGGAGCGCCGGCAGGATTACCCCGCCGTTTCCTTCCCCACCAAGTACCGCCCCCACTTCTTTCATCTTATCGACCACATTGATTTCACCAACAGCAGACCGAAAGACGGGCACGTCATACTTCGCTGCTACATCTTCGATTGCACGGGAGGATGAAAGATTGGTAACAAACGGACCCGGGTTGTGCTGAAAAAGGAAGTCTGCTGCCATCACCTGCGTCAGTTCTTCGCTCACATACACACCGCCATCTGCCACGAGCGCAAGCCGGTCTGCATCTGGGTCTACCACAATGCCTAAATCGGCTCCTGTTTCAGCTACGGCAGACACAATGCCCGTCAGATTATGAGGTAGTGGCTCGGGATTGTGAGCAAAGAGTCCATTCGGCTCAGCATTTAAAACGGTAATATTTTCCCTTTTTACCCCTAATTGTTCAAGCACTGCTGGTATAGCAATACTCCCCACTGAATTAATGGCATCAACGACTACTTTAAAGTCGCGACTGGCAATCTGCGCCGGCTTTATGTACGGTAAATCCAGGACTGCATCTATATGCTTTTGAAGATAATCTTCGCTTGCCAACGAACCGATATTTTCATACCCCACGGTGTTAAAATCCTTCGCTTTACCTAACCGAATGACCTCTTCTGCCTCATGAGCGCGCAAAAACTCTCCCATGTCCCCTAACAACTTGAGCGCATTCCACTCAGCTGGATTATGGGAAGCCGACAAGATTACCCCGCCCACAGCTTCCTTTTCAAGTACCGCCATCGCCACGGTTGGGGTGGTTGCCAAATCAAGATCAACCACATCACATCCCACACTCTGAAGCGTTGATGCAACAAGATTTGCACAGATTTTGCCAGTTACTCGCGCATCTCGGCCAATGACTACGAGAGGTTGTACCTGTTTCTCCTGCGCCCTTCTAAAACACCAGGTGCCAAAGGCAGAAGCATATTGTACAATCACGGATGCATCCAGGCCATCTCCGAAGATGCCGCGAATTCCAGAAATGGATACGATAAGGGTTCCTTGTTTTTTCATGGGTCTCTTTGAAAGGCCTGATAGAATGAAGCTGGATAGTCGAAAGGTGCTTCAGTTTATCTACATGTTTTGAAATCGTTCCAAACAAATTACTGCGTTATTTTGCCCTCTTCATAAGTACAGCATAATTCGTTCAAGAGGTCTTAACGGAACTGGCTCATACTTGACAAGTTTTCATCGTAAAATAGACAGCACCCAACCACTTGCTACCTTTGTTGAATCAAAGAATCAGCACGCCGTACTTCCTACTTTCACTGAGGGATCAGTCTTGAATTCTGCAGCGCATTTAGAAATTCCTTCAATTCCAGAGAAGCCGGCTTCATTCCGTTCCAAGTTTGCCGATTACCTGACGCTTACCAAGCCGGAGATCACCTTTCTGGTCACGATTTCAGCGGTTGCAGGTTACATTCTGGGCACCACGGGCGAAATAGATCTTTCTGCCTTTATCGCACTTATCGTTGGCGTTGCATTTTCTTCTGCTGGTGGCGCTGCGTTCAATCATTACATTGAACGCGATCTGGATGCAGAAATGAAGCGCACGGATAATCGCCCACTGCCTTCCGGAAGAATTAATCCAACGGTTGTTCTTGTGCTGGCCTCGCTCATCTCGATTACGGGCATTGGCATTTTATACATTTATTGTAACCTCTTAACCAGTATCCTCTCTGCGCTCACCATTGTCCTCTATATATTTCTTTATACGCCGCTGAAGCAGTACACGAAGTACAACACGTTTGTTGGCACAATTCCGGGTGCGTTGCCGGCCCTGGGTGGCTGGACAGCCGCTACGGGTTCATTTGGCACAGGTGGTTGGGTTATTTTCTTTATTCTGTTGATTTGGCAATTGCCCCATTTCCTGGCGTTGGCATGGATGTACAGGAAAGATTACGGGCGCGCCGGCTTTAAAATGCTGCCTGTCGTTGAGCCCAATGGGCGATCGACAGCGAACCAGATGCTCATTTCTGCCGTTCTACTGCTGATCACAAGCCTTTTACCGTCCGCACTCGGTTTAACCGGAATGATTTATTTCATCGGAGTGCTTATCGTCAGTCTTTGGCTATTAGCCACGTGTGTCAGGTTTTATAGAACCATGACAAATGTAGATGCACGACGCGTTTTGAAGGCTTCTATAATCCACATTCCTGTTCTTGTAGTATTGCTAATCGTTGATCGATTGATTTAGGAATAGGCTTGTTCTCAAACAAGTTGGAGCTGTCTGGTATAAATAGATAGGGAGACCGTAAGAAAGGTAGATGTTGATTTGTATCCTCTCGTCTTCCCCTCCGACCTTCTTCCTGTCAAAAAGCAGACTCTGCTTTATAAACTTGCCAGCGTATCTAGCCGAGTAGACAATCATCTAACAAAATGTCATTGTTTGCTCTTTCCCTGCTAAATTGTACGGCCTAACCACAATCCCCTAATCCATTCATATGTCAGATCCAGCCGCATCCATCCGCGGAGTATCATTTAATTACGACGATTTCCAGGCACTTCATAACGTTAATTTTGATGTAGACTCAGCCTCCTTCTTCGGCCTGCTTGGTCCTAATGGCAGTGGGAAAACTACGTTGTTCAGAATTCTCTCTACGCTCATGCCACCGGCTTCCGGGACATGCAGTGTTCACGGGTTTGATACCACAACCCATCCGAACGATGTGCGCAGTGTGCTGGGTATGATTTTTCAACAGCCGTCGCTAGACGAAGAGCTCACTGTTCGTGAAAACCTGACTTTTCATGGGCACATGTACGGCTTGCGAGGAAAAGAACTCCAAACACGGATATCATCTCTGGCAGACCGGATTGGGATTTCTGACAGGCTCGAGGATCGGGTCAAAAAATTATCTGGCGGCCTGAAAAGAAGGGCTGATATTATTCGTGGTATTCTCCACCGGCCACGCTTGCTATTGCTTGATGAACCAACAACCGCGCTTGACCCTGCCGCCCGGCATAGTTTCTGGCAACTACTTTCAGGACTGCGCCAGGAAGAAGAGCTGACATTGATTCTTGCAACACACCTGCTGGAAGAGGCAGAGTCTTGCGACGATGTTGTCATTCTGGATCGCGGCAAGGTTGCTATACAGGGAAATCCTACGCAGTTACGAGAGAATCTGGGCCGGCAAATGTTGTGGCTCACAACGGCTTCACCAGAAAAACTCTCCGAGTTGGTTCAGCAAAAACTGTCTGTAGAGACGCAAGTGCTCAATGATGCTGTCTGCATTGCCGATGAAAAAGCAACGAGCGCTTTGCCGGCGCTTTACGAATCTTTCGGAGAACTCATAGACAGCGCAACCATTCGCAAGCCAACGCTCGAAGATGTATTCCTGACATCAACCGGGAATCAATACATTTCAGTTGAAGATGCCTCGCACGTTGACAAGGCTCCGCAAGAGCCCTTGGCTAATGACGGTGTATCACAACAAAGCAAACCCAAAGCTGCATAACCCGCTCATATCAAAATCAGCACCCATGATCTACGTCCTACAAGCACTCTGGAAGCGGGAAATCATTAAATTTGTAAGAGATCGAAGCCGGCTCATTGGCGCCCTCGCCCAACCTGTCGTGTTTTGGCTTTTACTCGGATTGGGATTCCAACGGTCTTTCACTTTTCCTGCTGCGGCTTCAGCGGCATCTGATGCATCGATCAACTACCTGGAGTATCTCTTCCCCGGCACCATCGCTTTGATGATTCTTTTCACAGCAATCTTTTCAACCATTTCTATTGTGGAAGAACGTAAGTCAGGATTTCTTCAGGCCGCACTTATTGCGCCTGTATCGCGGTCTGCGTTTGTACTGGGCACAACGCTCGGTGGCACGTCCCTGTCTCTGTTTCAAACACTGCTACTGCTCCTACTTCTGCCCTTTATTGGACTGATCCCGAGCATACCAGGCATCCTCATTATGGTACTCGTGTGTTTTCTTACAGGACTGGCCTTCACTGCACTGGGTGTAGCTATCGCCTGGACAATGGAAACAACACGGGGCTTCCACGCCATCATGAATCTGTTTCTTCTTCCGCTGTGGATTCTATCTGGTGCATTTTTCCCTTATGAAGGGGCCTCCACTGTATTGCAATGGTGCATCAAATTAAACCCTGTTTCTTATGCGGTAGATGCACTCCGTATTGGCATGTATATGCCTGATCCATCCCCGGGGACACTGCAGCCACTCGCCATCTCTTTGTTGATTTCTGCTGTATTTGCGGCCCTGATGATTGGCGTTGCTGTATGGGTTATTCGCAAACCCATGTTCAAAGGGTAGCAATTTAAGTTGATCGGAGCCATCTCTTATCGACCTATCCAAAACCTAGCTTGAGCACGCGCGTTTACCGGCTGGACAAATGAGCAACCACCCATGGCGACGGCAACGGACACACGCACCAATTTATTCGCGCTTTCGCGTGAAGATTTAGAATCATACGCAAAAAAAGCTGGCCAGCCGGCTTTTCGCGGGCGTCAACTTTTCAAATGGATGTACGGCAAAGGCGCCCGCAGCTTTGAAGAAATGACCGATCTACCCAAAGCATTTCGTGGGTATCTCGACAAACACGCTTCCATCCAAAATCTGATCCTCGATCACAAGCAGGTTGCTGCAGATCGAACGATTAAATGTCTTTTCAAGCTCCCCTCTGGCCAGCGGGTTGAGTCTGTATTAATACCCGATTTTGATGACGACAACAAAGCCAAGCGATTAACGGTCTGCGTTTCCAGTCAGGTCGGTTGTGCCATGGGCTGTACATTCTGCGCTACTGGCCTGATGGGCTTCAAGCAAAACCTGAATGCAGCAGAGATTTTCGACCAGGTGTGGCAACTGAATGGCATCGCCATCAAGCAATTTGGCCGGCCCGTCACAAACATTGTCTATATGGGCATGGGTGAGCCTATGCAGAATTACGACAACGTGTTGCTAAGTACAGTTTTCTTAACTGACGAAGAAGGTATGGGGCTGGCGGCAAAGCGAATTACAGTATCTACAGTTGGACTGGCTCGGCGCATTTCACAGCTTGCAGATGATAAAGTACGGTTTAATCTGGCGGTCTCCTTACATGCACCAACGGATGAAAAGCGTAGTTCGATCATGCCCGTAAACAGAAATGAACGCACGGATATCAAAGCGCTGATGGCTTCGCTCAAGCGTTTCACAAAGGCTACAGGCAAACGTATTACTTTTGAATACTGCATGTTTCAGAAGTTTAACGACAGCGAAGAGGACGCCAAAAATCTCGCTTTATTGTGCGCGCAGATTCCGGCGAAAGTAAACCTTATCATGTATAACCCTGTAGCTGATGTAGAATTCAGCAAAACAAGCGAATCCAGGCTAAACAAATTTATCCTGGTACTAACCAAGAAGAAAGTACTGGTAACCGTCCGCCGAAGCCGCGGTCAGGACATAGACGCAGCCTGTGGCCAACTCCTGGTCAACATAGAAAAAAACGAGACCGACGCGTAGCGGAGTATTCGGTGCTCAGCGTATAGCACCCAGATACACCCAAAGCTACGTAAGGGAGATTCATGAATCTCCCTTACGTAGCTAGAGAAAGCACTTAGCCAGAGCACCAAGACCATAGAAAACGTGAGCACAAAATCTAAAAACACGCTGGAAAAAATACTCTTCGGAGGCATAGGGTCATTCCTGCTGGTATTGCTATTTCCCAAAGGGGTCAAGTACTTCTTCCGTAATATGTTCGCGGAGATTGTAAGCGCATTCGTAACCATCATGCTTGCCGGCCTGCTTACGCAGAAACTTGCAGAAAAAATAACATCAGACAAAACCACTCATAACGCCTGATGCTTAAGCCCAACGACAGACCGAATAAAATTGGCGTTATCACGCAGGGCTCTTTGAGCAAAGGCGTAGAAATGAAGCTGGATGCATCTGTGTCCATTGAGGACATTGCAGCCGGCACTTTTGTCGTCATCCAAGGCCGACAGTATGATTTCTTCTCGATGATCACGGACGCCCGCATCGACGCGGCCAATGAAGAGATATTCCTGCACCCGCCTTCAGAAGACGACCATCTCTTGCGCGATGTCATGCATGGGACTTCCACCTATGCGACCATCTCCCTAAAACCTATGCTGATGCTTCCCAACCTGAAGCATCAGGAGCTTGATGACGAACCGCCACGTGTAGTAAAAACCATTCCATCTCACTTCTCACAAGTAGCTAGAGCCACCGAAGAAGATGTTGCACGCATTTTTGGGCATGAAGCCAACGAAGATGGTAACACATTCTTCCATATGGGCGAGCCGCTTGGTATGGAAAATATTCCTGTATGTATAAACCTGAAACGATTGGTTGAGCGATCAAATGCGGTATTTGGCAAAACTGGCACCGGCAAAACATTTCTAACCCGCCTGCTACTGAGCGGCACCATCAAGACCAATCAGGCTGTCAATTTGATATTTGACATGCATTCGGAGTATGGGTTAAATGCAAGACAAGAAGGTGGGACCGCATTTGTTAAGGGCCTGAAAGAGCTGTTTCCTTCAAAAGTCGTCATTTTCTCGCTCGACCCGAAATCAACACGTAATCGCGGCGCAACACCAGATCTGGATGTATATCTGTACGCTGACCAAATCCTGCCAGAGGATATTCTGCCACTTAGAGAAACGCTTTCGTTAAACGCCACGGCAGCAGAAAGCGCCTTCCTGGTTCGCCAGAAGTTCGGCAAAGATTGGTTGCGAAAGATTCTGGAAACTGATGCCGCCGGCATCGAAGAGCTTGCCAATACCTGTGGCGCCAACACAAGCTCACTGGAGGCACTAAAGCGTAAGCTCAGCCCATTTGTCCAATACGACTTTTTTAAAACAGAGGCATCCAAAGGCAAACAAGATGTCATCAAATCACTCCTCGACTACATTGATCAAGGCAAATCGATTGTACTGGAATTTGGCAAGTATGATGACCTGAAAGTATATCTACTGGTTGCCAATGTGATCACCCGCCGGCTTCGTGATGCGTATGAAAGAAAGACCAGCGCATACCTTCAAACGAAAAACGAGGCAGATAAACCCCAGCCGCTAATCATTACCATTGAAGAAGCGCACAAATTCCTGAGCCCGGGTATTGCCAGAGAAACACCGTTTGGAAAAATCGCGAGAGAGATGCGCAAGTTCTTTGTATCTCTGCTTGTGGTTGACCAGCGCCCGAGTGCAATCGACGAGGAGGTACTGAGTCAAATCGGGACAAAGATTGTGGCGCAATTGAGCGATGAGAAAGATATTGGCGCAGCGCTGGTGGGTACGAGTAATGCGTCGAGTCTTCGTCAGATCCTGGCCTCGCTTGATTCCAAACAACAGGCACTTGTACTCGGACACGCAGTGCCTATGCCTGTTGTGATTAAAACACGTACGTATGACGAGGCATTTTACGAGGCTATGACGGGCGATACCGAAAAGCCTGCCTCAGCCGGCGAAGCCCGCGAAGGAATGAAGGATATGTTTTACTAGGTACGATTCATCAATCTACCTTACGCTCCAGATACCGGCGTCTCACTTCTTCCTTGGACAGTCGCGGAAACATACGAGATTCGTTAGGTGCCCCGGTTACACGATCAAACTGGTCTGGCGTACGGAATTCCGGATCTTTGTCTCCAGAGGCCTCTCTGGCCGTTGCGAGCCTCGAACGCATATCCGCCATCACTTCCTGGAAGGCAGGATCGCTGGCTAAATTGACCAATTCATACGGATCAGCCGGGATGTCATACAGCTCTTCCTCTGGCCTGGGCGCGTTAAAGATGACCATTTGATCGTCCGTGAGCTCTCCAGCTTGCATCAGCTTGTACGTAGCCTTGAAGGCACCTCCTGTGAGTGCATCCGCCGGCGGTGTGTTGGCAAGCTCCGGGAAAAAATTGCGGATAAACTTATACTCTTTTGTCCGAACTGCGCGTGAAAAATCGTCATGGTCGTGCCAGTGATCTTCGGCATAAATCTGATCGCGCAGCTCAGTCGCTGGATTCTGCAAAATGGGACTTATATCCAACCCTTCAAAATGCGCCGGCACATCTACACCCGCCAGTCGCAGGAATGTCGGAGCAATGTCAACGGAGCTAACCATGCTGTTTGAGACCGAACCTGCCGCTACTTGCGCCGGCCATTTGACAATCCAGGGAGTTTTGATGCCTCCATCCAGCAAGGTCGTCTTATCCCGCTGAAAGGGCCGGCCGTTATCGCTAATGAACATCACCATTGTATTGTCTGCCACGCCCTGCGCTTCAAGCTCGTCAAGCACAATCCCTACATAGTTATCCAGTCGACTTACCTCATCATAGTACATCGCAAGATCTTCGCGCACTTCCGGGACATCCGGCATATATGGAGGGACGATCACCTGATCAATTGTATGAGGCACTTCAATGGCACCAGGCTTATATTCCCTGTGCGGATCTATCGCTGCCAACCAGAGGAAAAAGGGTTGATCTGCCGGGCGATCTTTTAGCAGAGAGAGCCATTCCTCACAGCCACTGCCATCTCCTTCAGGAGGCGCACCATTGCCGTCTTCAGCCAGCATAAAACTAAGGGTGCGTCCATCTCGAATGACATCAAATCGATCGCGTACCCCATCTCCTAGATGCCATTTTCCCGCCTGTGCTGTCCAATATCCTGCATCCTTGAGTAACTCCGCAAAAGTAACCTGAGACGCCGGCAAATGCCAGTGTAACTGCTCAGCATCTGTATTGTGAGGATATTGGCCGGTGATGATACTGCTTCTGCTCGGACTGCAAGAACTGGTTGTGAGAAACGCCCGATTGAACAACATGCCTTCACGTGCCATCCGATCAAGATTGGGCGTTTTGATATGCGGATGACCATAGGCCCCTAAATCATCCCATGAAAGATCATCGGCTATAATCAATACCAGATTGGGTCGATCCTGTACAGTTTCTGCGTCATCGGCAGGTTGACAAGAAAATCCTGCGAGACACAGTAGTATAATAAGAGGTAAGCGAGCCATTAAGAACAGGCGAGTTGATCCTTCAAAAGCCATGAGCGGTGGGATGTAGTGATTTTGTTAAGCATCTATATCAGCCAGCTTTGCTTCAGATAGCAAAGTTAGCATTGACCACTGGATATTACGATATCCATCGTCGTTGATCCACCATTCAAGCAAAGAATGTGCATTTCCCCCCCTGCCGCCCCGACCGATGGTAATACCCGGAATCCCTTTTGAGATGGGGATATTGGAATCAGTAGAAGAAATTGAAAACGTAGGCGTACCACCAAGTAACTGGGTCGCAGCCACTGCATATTGGACAATCGCGTTGTCTTTATCCAAACTACCAGATGGGCGGTCACCAATCATGCTTACGTCAACACTTAGCAGTGGCCCAGAGCGCCGCATGATGTTTTGTTCGTCCAGAGCCTCCTGCACAGCTTCATGCAGTAACACGTCAATCTGATCAAGGAATTCCGGGTTTTCCGAGCGTAAGTCTACTTCCATCCAGGACACAAACGGAATGGAATTTATCGATGTGCCTCCACCAATCCGACCGATATTATAAGACGTTTTGGGACCTGTCTGTGTAAACACATCTGCTTTTTGCACAAACCGGCTTATCGCATCACCCAGTGCATGATGAGGATTCGCCAAACCAAAAGCCCCCCAGGAATGCCCGCCCGGACCTCTGTATGTAATTCGATATCGATGTGAACCAAGGCCTCTATGCACAATATTGCCAAAACGACCGCCGTCAATGGCTATCCATGCGTCGATGCCCACGTCGCCGGCTCCGAACAGATGCTTCACGCCGCGCAAGTCCCCCAGCCCCTCTTCTCCAACGGTGCCGATAAACAACACATCAGCTTCTGTTTCTACCTGTGCCTGCTCAAGCGCCCGCAAAACCGTTAGCACTTCAACCAAACCACGTGAATCATCCCCGATTCCTGGTGCAAACAGCGTGTCTCCACGCACAGCAACGCGCACATTGGTGTCTTCAGGGAAAACGGTGTCCAGATGCGCCGACAATGCTACAGTCCGTGCAGGTTCAGAAAACGACCGCCCCGCGTACCCGCTTCTTAAACCAATGACATTCCCGACATCGTCGATCCACACGGAGTCTGCGCCGGCTTCTTTTAACATCCCTGCAAAAAGGACAGCCCGAAGTTCTTCTTTAAAAGGCGGCGCCGGTGTTTCAGTAATAAGAATATGATCTGATCGCGTCTGTGGCTCAAGCGCTTCGATTACTTTAAAAGCCTGTACAACTTTGGCATTGGCTCTTATCTCACCCACTTCCTGTTCGAACTGATCATCCACATCATAGAAATCAGATACGACAGGTACATCTTCTTCAGGTAAACTCTGCTTCTCTTCATTTGCACATCCGATCACGGCAAGAAAAAGCAGGAGCAAGCAGCAGATTAAAAACTTTTCGTTATGAATCATTCGTTCTACCTCCAATCAAGATGCACTTTTTAGATTCATATGCTCAATATCTTCGGCTTTAGATCGCAATCCATAAGAGGCCAGGTGGAATAACGAAGCGAGGATTGCAATGATGAAAAATGCTTGCGTATATCCTTCAATACTATCAACAGATGAGGCCACAATTGCACCGATTAACGCGCCGCCTAACAACCGGCCAAAGCCTTTAAATAGCCGAGCGATACCCTGGACCACAGTTCGTTCTTTCTGCTCAGCTTCGTTGAGCAAAATATAGCTAATGGCAGAGCCAAGAATGGCAGCAAGGCCTAGCCCTATACATGCCAGTCCAAAATAATACAGAGGGATACTTGGCATCAAAGTACCAAGCGTCAGGGTACCCATTACTACCAGCAACGTGCCGGTAACGACAATAATTCGGGCCCCCACCTTATCGAGCATCCGCCCCCATAAAGGCGAACCAATGGCCAACGCAAGCACCAGCGGCATCAACATAAATGAAGCCGACCGGTCGGTAACATCAAAAGCCACCACGGCAAAACTTGGCAAAAAAACGAAAACAGCTTCGCACATGCCGGCGCCCACGCTGATAAAACATGCAATACTAACTTGCCTGGACTCGAAAAGAGACAATCGTACAAAAGGTTCTGAAACACGCCGCTCAACACCAAGAAAAGTTAAAAAGCAGATCAAGCTTCCTGCAAGAAAGGGCCAGACGGATACCGATTGTATGCTTGCTGCTAATTGCGACGAGTCTATTTGATTAATGCCTACTGTAACCAATGCCAAGGCAATGCCCAGACTTAAAATGCCAGCCAGGTCCAGTCGCCTTGCATGCTCTGGTCTCACTTTCGGCAGCTTGAACATTGCCCAAATCCAGACAACAATAGCCAACGGCAGAGAAATAAGGAAGAGCCATTGCCAGCCATACTGAATAAGAATGCCCCCAATAGCCGGCCCAAAAATAAAGGAAATGCCAAAAATAGCACCGATCACACCCAATACCCGGCCGCGCTTTTCAACAGGGTACAAATCGCCTATCAATGCACTTACAACAGGCAGTATACCTGAAGCCCCAATCCCTTGCAAAGAACGACCTGCCAGCAACCCAGTAAAGTTTGCACTCAACACCACAACCAGTAACCCAATGATAAATATGCCCAGGCTCCAGGTAAATGCAAACCGGCGCCCAAACTGATCAGACAACCGGGAGGTAAAGGGCACACCCAATTGTGTAAAAAGGGTATAAATGATGAAGACCCATGCAACGGTTCTTTCATCAACATTAAAAGAAACACCAATAGAACGAAGAGCCGGCCCAAGAATTGCTATGTCTAAAGCAGTAACTAATACTCCCAAAAAGAGTATTCGCATAACCCCGCTGCGGCCTTCAGTGTTTTCTTGCAATGCTGTCTCGGTAAGAAGCGGTTAACTGGAACCTATTGAAAACGCTTTCCATCTAAATATTGACCCATCTATGCTCGCAATCATTGTCCGTTCCGTCATTTATTATACTTTTCGGTGATTTATTCTTTAAAACAGCGCGATTCTGTTTGCGGACTATGGCTTTAACGAGACGAGATATTATATTTGGATTGGCTTATCAGTTGTTGCGTAATAATCATATGGAAAATGTCCTCACGCAACTTCAGTTAAAACTTTGCTAGCACCTCGGTAAAATACATTGTATCAGCGCGATTCTTTTGACTTGTATGAGGAAGAGCCCCAGTACTCTTCCAGGCAGACTACCCTATTGGATAGGGTAACTGCGCTGACTATTGTTGTATGTGTCATTGCGATCCCTGCCTGGGTAACACTCTCCTTTTCATCCGACGAAAAGGTCCCGGATGACAAGTTTGAAACCTACCTGGAAGGCAAAGGCGCCTGGGCAAGCGCAGCGTTGAGCAATTTAACGCTGGAGCAAAAAGTATCTCAGCTCTTTTTCCCTTTTGCCTACGGCGTATATCAGAGTTCAGATGATCCGGCTTACAAACGACTGGTTGATCTTGTCGAGCGATTTGAAGTCGGCGGCGTCGTTTTTTTCCAGGGTGATCCTTTTTCACAGGCACAACTGGCAAACGATCTCCAGAACTTATCTAACTTACCGCTTGTCACTGCGCAAGACATGGAAACCGGCGCCGGCTTCCGATTAAAAAGCACGACCAATTTCCCCTCAGCGATGGCCTTCGGGGCCACAAGGAATACCGACCTCGCCTATGCAGCCGGCCTGGTCACCGCACGGGAAGCCCGGGCACTTGGCGTTTATCAAGTTTTTGCCCCCGTTGCAGACATAAATAACAACGCAGCCAATCCGGTCATTAACATCCGCTCGTATGGCGAAAGACCTGAACTCGTTGCTGACATGGTCACTGCGTTTACTTTCGGTCTGCAGGATGGCAATGTGATTGCCACGGTAAAGCATTTCCCGGGCCACGGTGACACAGCTACAGACTCTCACTCAGATCTCCCTGTGCTGCCTTTTAATCGGGCAAGACTCGATTCCGTAGAACTCGTACCATTCCGTGCTGCACGTGATGCAGGCATCATGAGCGTGATGATGGGCCACCTTGCCCTGCCCGAACTTGAGCCCGACATCAGTATACCGGCAACACTGGCGCCGGCTGTTGTCACCTCATTGCTCAGAGAAGAAATGGGCTTCAAAGGCCTGATTGTTTCTGACGCCATGCGCATGACAGGCATCACGAAATCCTTTGGCACGGGGGAAAGCGCTGTCCGTGCATTGGAAGCCGGCGTTGATATCCTCGTGTTATCCCAGGACGAGGAGGCTGCCCATGCGGCCATCATTCGAGCGGTTAAAGAAGGCCGGCTTACTGAAGAACGCATTGACGAATCGGTGAAGCGCTTGCTCACAACCAAAGAATGGTTAGGCCTGAACAAAAACCGACTTCTGGATCCCAAACTCACCAGACAAGTGGTAGCCACAAACTATCATACTATGCTTAGTGAAACGGTTGCCCGTGAAGCCGTTACGCTCGTTAGAAACCGCAATAATTTAGTCCCGTTTGAAAACGCGCCAAGACGCGTATCGATTGTTACAATCAGCGATACAGACGAAGCAGAACGTGGCACTTATTTCAGGAAACTGTTTAAAGACGAAGCATCCAATTCCGTCGTATCCTCCCATCTGATTGATATTCGATCAACCAACGACGATTTCAACAAAATAATCAGCAGAACCAGCAATGCTGACCTCGTCATTATCCCGATATATCGCCCTTTCCGTTCCGGCACCAATAAAATATCCTTGCCGGCGCGTATAGAGAGTTTCAAGAACCGCCTGGTAAGACAAAACAAGCCAACGATCCTGATCTCTTTCGGCTCACCCTATATGGTAAGTGCGCTAACACAGCAACCGAATGTATACATTGCAGCATACGGCGAAAGCGAATCATCAGAGAAGGCCGTAGTACAGGCACTGTTTGGGAAAAGTGATATCAAGGGAAAACTACCGATTACAATACCCGGACTTTATTCTTACGGAGATGGTATTCAAATCGCACAACGATTTGCAAGAGAAGGATATCCGGAAGAAGTTGGCATGTCTAGCAGTTCGCTTTCACGGGTTGATTCTTTAATTAATGCCTCTATATCCGACAAGGCCTTTCCCGGAGCTGCCGTAGCCATTGGCCGACCCAATGTTCTGACCAAGCTTGATGCGTATGGGTTTTACACCTACAAATCTGAACAACGCGTAGCTACAGACTCCAAATTTGACCTGGCATCACTTACCAAGATCGTAGCTACAACTACGGCAGTAATGCAACTCTATGAGCAAGGCAAACTACGCCTGGATGACAAAGTGGCCAGCTTTCTTCCTCAATTTGGTCAAAACGGAAAAGACGGGTTAACCATCCGGCACTTGCTTACCCATACAAGTGGGATGATTCCTTTTCGCCCCTTTTACAAAGAAGGCATCACAACACGCAAAGGAGTTATTGACGAAATTTATGCAACGGAGCTCGTATATCCTCCTGGTACAGAAGTAAAGTACAGTGATTTTAATATGATCATGATGGCGCTGGTCGTAGAGAAGATTACAGGACAAGGTTTTGCTGCATATACCTCTCAAAAGATCTTCCAGCCATTGGGCATGAAGGACACGGGATTCCGTAGAGCCGGCGCTGGTTCAGATAGAACCATTGTACCCACCGAAATTGATCAGGTCTTCAGAAAAAAACTGATCCAGGGCGAAGTGCACGATGAAACAGCGTATGTATTGGGTGGCACTGCTGGTCATGCCGGACTCTTTTCTACTGCAAAAGATTTATCTCATTTTGCTTTCATGATGATGAATGAAGGCGTACATGATGGCAAACAGTTTCTCAAACCTGAAACGGTCAGACTTTTCACAACAGCTGTAGATCCGGGCAAACATTCGCGAGCATTGGGCTGGGACACCAAGAGCCCGGAAGGCTATTCTTCTGCCGGCCAGCTATTCAGTACCAAAAGCTTTGGACACACAGGCTTCACTGGCACCTCCATGTGGATTGACCCTGAAACCGAACTCTTCGTCATTCTACTTACGAACCGGGTCCATCCTACCAGAGAAAACTCAAAAATGGGCCCTATACGTGCTAAACTGGCAGATATCGCCTTTGAATCGGTGATTGGCCCGAGCAGCGTGGTGTTGCCGAAGTCGAATGAGTGAGTGTGAGAAGAGGGTTTAGAGAAGAGGGTTTGATGTAACAAGTTCATTGATAAAATGCCACGCTTACCATAGCAAAACCTTCTTTCATGTCATCCTGAACGGAGATTCGATTAATCGAATCGAAATGAAGAGCCTGTCCTCAACTTGATTGGGGTATCTTCGCGAAGTGAAACGCTCCAATAACCTGAACGTGGCATTTCACGAAGATCCTTCCTGCGTCGACGAAAATCGTCGAC
>JBGCEN010000202.1:0-14046 GCA_045106435.1 Rhodothermales bacterium | reverse complement strand
CATACCTGACCCGTTATGTGGTATATCAATGCAAAGATACACATTTATGTCTTCAACCCGAAGCGTTGCTCTAGTTGTGTTATCCGTCGTGTGGTGTCGTTGTCATCAGCCATGGAGGGTTATTTCGGTAGGGTAACAGTGGCCTGGATATATATAACAACCTTTGTTGTAAAGATAGCTCATCATCAGTATAACGATCTTTGAATAGGGTTCTCATTAAATAATCTATTTAAGAGATTGCTTATTACTGTAGGTGAATAGGACTACATAGTTGTGCGCCAATGATTATGTCCCGCTTGATTAAGTAAATACTTTATAACAGAAAAATATACCTACTTTGCTGCCGGCAAAAACTGATCTATATTGATCCTTCAGACGCATTCGGTTTATTTCCTCTCAACCTCGTTTGACTATGCTGAACATTAATGAACACGGAGAAGTGTGTGAGATACAGCTTCATCGGCCGCCGGTAAATGCGTTGAATATTGAGCTGATTGAAAAGCTTGGTGCCGCTATAGAAGAAGCCGGCAAACACGCCGGCGCCGTCGTATTGTCGGGGCAGGCAGGAATGTTTAGCGCTGGTTTGGACGTACCCGCATTGCTTGCCCTTGATCGTCCGGATACAGAACGTTTTGTTCGGTCTTTTTTTAAGTTGATGGAAACGGTGGCTCGTTTACCTATTCCTGTTGCCTGTGCGATAACTGGACACTGCCCGGCTGGGGGAACGGTACTTGTCATTTTTGCAGACTACCGTATTATGTGTCGCGGTAAATATAGAATGGGTCTCAACGAAGTGAAGGTAGGCCTGACGGTACCCGAAGTTATTCAGAACGCAATGGTTCGGCTAACGGGTAAGCGCATGGGCGAACGTTTGATGGTTGCCGGCAAATTGGTTTTACCAGACGAGGCGCTGCAGGTAGGACTTGTTGATACGCTGGTTGATGATAGTCAGCAGGCAGTATCAGAAGCCATTGGATGGTGTAATGATTTACTTGCTTTACCCAGAGAGGCAATGTTGACTACCCGACAAATAGCTCGCGCTGATCTTGGTGCCCTATTTGATGATTTTGGAGAAGATGATATTTCGAGATTTGTTGCTGGATGGTTCGATCCTGCTACACAAACCGGCCTGCACAATCTTGTAAAAAAAATACGAAAGTAAACTCGTTTGCCTCCTTGTTTTAATACGATTTTGCTCTATACGATGAGCTCGCGCAGCCCCCGTACCAGCCGGCCAATGCCTTCTTCTACGGTGTCTTTTTGAAGTGCCCCAAAAGCAATGCGTAAATAACAACCGTCCGACATACCAAAGGCACTTCCTGGGATTACTGCGACCTTGAATTCTTGGATCAGCCGTTCAGCTAGTAGGAGCGAAGACATGTCGGTGTTAACTTTAAGGAAAACGTAAAAAGCGCCGGCAGTTTGTGGTGCTGTGCAAATATCAGCGATGCTGTCAAGCTGTTCTAATACCATCGTTCTTACATCGGTTAGTCCTTTCAAGAACGATTTTGGATAAGCCATGCCAGCCTCAAAAGCACCAAGCGCAGCGTGCTGGCTTACAACAGTTGCATTAATCAGGTTTGTGTCCTGTGCTTTCATGATGGCCAGCTGCAGATGTGCCGGCGCTGCCATATAACCAATTCTCCAGCCGGCAAAGCCGAAAGATTTTGATAATGAAAAGAGAGAAATGGTATGGGCAGTGGAGTCAGGTAGTGATCCGGGCGAGAAATGTGCTATCTCATCGTACGTGAAGTACTCGTACGCTTCATCGTTGATGTGATAAATATTATGTGCAGCGCAGAGTTTGTTAACTGCAGTGAGTGATTCTTCAGGGTAAACTGCTCCGGTTGGATTGTTCGGTGAATTGGTGACAATCGCTTTGGTCCGGGGTGTTATCGCGGATTGAAGCGTCTCAAAATCAATCTGATAGCTTTCATCAACATGAACCATTACTGTTTTACAGCCAAGCATGGCTATCGCCATATCATGGTTGAAATAGAACGGTGCCAGTAGAATAACTTCGTCTTCCGGCTCAGTTATAGCAAACAAAGCATTCAGAAATGCCATGTTTCCGCCTGCAGTTACTACTACACAGTGCTGGTCTGACACATGGATGTCGTTGTCTTTTGCTAACTTGTCTACTATGGCAGATTTGAGTGAAGCAATACCATCTACCGGAGCATATAAATGGTTTTTGGGATCTGCCCAAAACCTGTCTACATAGTGCTTTGTACGTTCGGGGGGGGGATAGTGTACAACGCCTTGTCCAAGTGAAATGGTACCCGGATTACTGCGTATGAGTGATCCTATATGCGGAATAATGGGGTCTTGAACCCCTTGCATGCGTTGAGAAGCCATGCTGAAAGTATAAAAGTGAAGTTAGTAAAGGATGAAAAGTACGCAAGATTGATAACTCTAATGCGATTCTTGAATGGATACTAATAAGAAAGTTGATGGTAAACCACTTGCCGGCAAAGTAGCGTTGGTAGCAGGAGCGACGCGTGGTGCCGGGAGAGGCATTGCATCCATGTTGGGTGAAGCCGGCGCAAGCGTTTATTGTACAGGTAGAAGTACACGTAAAAACTCAACCGCGAAGGAGCGCCCCGAATGTATTGAAGATACTGCTGAAATGGTGACTGCCTACGGTGGAGAGGGCATTGCTGTGCGGGTTGATCATTCGATAGAACATGAAGTGGTTTCTCTATTTGATCGGATAAAGAAAGATCATGGCCGGCTGGATATTTTGGTAAACGACATCTGGGGAGGCGATCCGCTAACGGAATGGGGAACGCCTTTTTGGGAGCTTTCTCTGGAAAAGGGATTTGCAATGATTGATCAAGCGATCAAAACGCACATCATTACAAGCCGGCATGGCGTACCGCTTATGGTTGATCAAGGGGCAGGCCTGGTTGTTGAAATTACTGATGGCAATCATCAAACAAATCGGGTTTACCGAAGCAATCTGTTTTATGATTTTGTCAAAGCAGCGATCATTCGGATGGCCTTCGGTATGGCAGAAGAACTCAAGCAACACAACGTTACAGCCCTTGCACTAACACCTGGCTTTTTGAGATCAGAAGCAATGCTGGACCATTTTGGTGTAACTGAAAAAAATTGGAAAGATGGAGCAGAGCAAGATCCTCATTTTATCGCCTCGGAAACGCCATTTTTTGTCGGGCGTGCCGTTGCAAGTTTAGCTGCAGATCCGGATATACATAAAAAAGCTGGCCTGGCATTATCATCATGGGAATTAGCAAGGGAATACGGATTTACAGACATGGATGGTAGCCGGCCGGATTGGGAAGCACATATTTCGCCACATTATCCTGAGATGTTTTCTTGATTGCCTATACCTGGATTTGCCCCTGTGGCATGTACGCTTGAAACAGATCTGAACGCGGTTGGAGATTCCATGCTCAGTTGCTAAACTAATGACTCGCATCAATAATTATCATCACGATTAATCTTATCTATAATGCAAAGAATCGCTTCTGTTGAGGAAATTCGTAGCCATTTTCCAGCACTTGAACGCAAGCATAATGGCCATGCCGTGGCCTATTTTGATGGACCGGGCGGTACGCAAGTACCTCGTTTTGTGGGGAATGCAATGACTGATTATTTGTATTACCACAATGCCAATACACACTGGGCCTACCCGGTAAGTGCAGAGACGGATGAAATACTTGAGCAATCAAGGGAAGCGTTTGCCGATTTTTTGAATGCAAGCCCCAATGAAATTGCATTTGGTGCCAACATGACCAGTCTTACGATGCATCTCGGAAGGGCCTTGGCGAGAGAAATGAGTCCTGGCGATGAGTTGTTGGTGACTGAGTTGGATCATCATGCAAATGTAGATCCATGGCGCAGAATGGCGCTGGAGTCTAAAATGACGGTACGTTCTGTACAAATGAATACCGAATCTGGTCAAATAAACTGGGAGGATTTCGAGTCACAAGTAACAGATAGAACCAAAGTAATCGCGATTGGTGCGGCATCAAATGCTTTGGGTACGATAAACGATATCAAGCGCGCTGTAAAAATTGGGCATGCCGTTGGTGCCTATGTGTTTGTTGATGCGGTTCATTATGCGCCGCATAATCTGGTGGATATTGATGCGATAGGGTGTGATTTTCTGGCCTGTTCTGCTTATAAATTTTATGGCCCGCACGTGGGTATCTTGTATGGAAAACATGCGTTGATAGAAGCACTCGATGTGGCTCGCCTGGTGCCGGCACCTAATCAGAATGCGGAGCGATTGGAAACAGGAACGCAAAATCACGAAGGAATTGCCGGCGCAGCAGCGGCTGTCAACTTTCTGGCGAATCTACATCCTGATGTCACCCTTGATCGCCGGCTTCGACTTTCTCTTGTCTATGAAGAACTTGAGCGTCGGGCACATGAGCAGGTATCAAAATTGTGGAACGGGCTTCATCAAATAGATGGGGTAAAAGTCTATGGGCCGGCGCTGGATGTTGCGCGTACTTCAACGTTGTCATTTACGGTTGCTGGTATTTCTTCAGAAAAAGTAACAGCACTTCTTGCTGATGAAGGTCTCTTTACTTCACATGGAGATTTTTATGCAACGACTGTTGTTCAGCGACTCGGCTTGTCTGAAGATGGATTGGTTCGAGCCGGCTGTGCATGTTACACGACCGATGAAGAAATTGATCGATTAGTCGCTGGAGTTCAAAAAGTAGCTAAATCAATCTAAGTCATTGTTTATTAAAGAGATAAGTCTCGATATAGTTGCCTTGAAAACATTTCGTGTAAGTGTATTAATTATAGATACTTGCGTAAAATGAAATCGATTCTCGTGCCTTTTGTTTTTAAACACCTTGTAAAGCCCTTGTTTGATGCGTCAGAAACGGCTCGTTTTCTTCACCTTTACTTAATAAATTGCGTGGTCCGGGCTAGGTTTGTGTAAGCTCTTCTTTTTCTTACAGGAAAAAATGCTATGATGATTTTAGAACACAGAATGCGTTTCGAGAATGCCAGGTTGAGCATATTGAAGTCATTCAGATTGTTGCCCGTCTTGTTGCTGGTATTTTCAGGATGGGCTTGTGTGGCGCAACCATCTTCAATTCCGGAACTCGAAGGGCTTTCTCCGGATGAGGCTGCGGAAGCTGAAGCATTCGGTGTTTTGGTAGAAAGATTGTCTGGTGCCGGAGGATATTTTGATACAGACAATTTAATTTCGAATGAGTCATCCTATCTTCATGTCATACCCAGGCTGAAAAAGTTGGGACTCTCTGGCGGAGCTTATCTTGGTGTTGGCCCAGATCAGAATTATTCCTATATCGCGCATCTTGAGCCTGAGATCGCAATTATAGTAGACATTCGCCGGGATAATATGCTTACGCATCTCCTTTATAAAGCCTTGTTCGAATTGTCTGACGACAGACTGGATTTCCTGGCAAATTTATTTGCAAGATACCCGCTTAAGAAGGACGTGAGTGCGCCTGGGAGTGTGCAGCAACTAATGGCAGCAATCGAAGGGGCGGATGTGTTAAGGGAGGAACAGCTTGAAAAGATGCTTGCGGTTGTGCGAGGTAAAATTGAGCAATCTGGCGTAAATCTAAGTGAAGATGATCTTGCGACTACCCGAAACATACATCTGGCGTTTATTGCTGAAGGGCCGGGTTTACGCTTTAAAAGCCATGGAAGAACTTCACAGTCCTATTACCCTACATACAAGCAGTTGGCTACAGAGACAACAGTTACAGGGGAAAATGTTAGCTTTTTAAGTGACGAGGTTTATTTTAGCCGGCTGAAGGAAATGCACGAAGCTAATTTGATTGTCCCGGTTGTTGGGAATTTTGCAGACGACGATGCATTGCCAGAAGTAGGCAAGTACCTAAAGGAGATTGGTTTGGAGGTTTCGGCGTTCTATACTTCTAATGTTGAGTATTATTTGATGTCACAACAGCAAATCACCCAATTTGTAGCAAATGTTAGGCAAATGCCATTGAAAGAGGGTAGTGTATTTATCAGGAGCTATTTTAATCGCTGGCGCTCAGGGCATCCATTAAGTATACCTGGTTATGGAAGTACCCAAATTTTACAGCCTATTACAACCATGCTGGAATTATCTGACCCAACGTATCAGGAATTGATTCTGACAAATGTTTTTGATTATTGAATTATTTTATGGCTTAAACCCTTAAAAACAAGTAGATGAGTGTTGTTGATTTTATTATAGAAAGTGCAAAAATCCCTTCTTTTAGCACGTTCGAAGAGCGCTTGCACCCGTATTTATATGAAATATTAAATGAATGTAATGATGTAAATATAGTACATATTAAAGATAATAATGTACTCGTTGAAATAGGCCTGAAGCAGGGTGTTAAACCTGTGGTTGTGACATCACATCTAGATAAAATAAACCACTTTGGGAAAGATTATCCGGAAGTACTAAATGTTGAGGTGAAAGAGGGGGAGATTGTTGGCCAAATGGATGATACAGCTGGCATAGGCATATGTCTAAACTTGATAAAAAAAGCACAAGATAATGATTTTCCTCCACTTGTAGTTTTGTTTTCAGAAATGGAGGAAAGTACTGGGCTGAAGCATCATCCGCATCTCTTGAAGAACAACGGAAAGGACGTAGGACCTCAGATAGGTGCGAAGCGATTATGCGAGTACATCGATACACAAAACCTGGATCCTGTTGCATTCATAACTATTGATACCACGCCTATCTTTAAAGGAGAGTCAGGTGTTGCATTGTACACTGAACACTGGGAAAAAACGGGTTTTATGCCTGATTCAACGCTGAGAGGTAAGATTGAGAAGATTAAATCTTTCGTGCTTTCGTGTGATTCAGAAGTGACGCTCGCGAACGGTACCAATGATTATATGGTATACGGAGAATACTTTGGCCGGCCAGAAAAAGGAAACGTTCCAAGCATCGCGATAGAGCCGGCGATATATCCTTATCATCAAATAGGAGAAGGCGTTTTTATAGAGGATATAATGCGAATAGAGTCTATTTTGGAAAAGCTATTACTAAACTTTAATTTTAGTGAATTGTGATCACTTAAAAAATGTTTATATGGTAACAATAAGAATGTATTTAAGAAGGAAGAAGTTGTTGCATAAATTCCTTTTTAATAACTGTATTGAAAATAATTTTAACTTTTAACTTTTAACTTTTCCTTCACCTCCGTATACTCCGCTTCTGTAGTGCTTTTTAGACTCAGAATTGCATTGAGCTGGTCGTATAATCTCTTCTGCTTGATCGGTTTGGTGATCGTTGCTGACAACATTGGATCATGGACGCGACTTCCAATCATGGTCATCAGCATAATGGGTAAGTCCTTGCTGCTTTGTCGCATTTGATGTGCCAGGGTTAATCCATCCAGGATTGGCATATCGAGATCAATGAGTGCAATATCACAAACATGGCCGGCAGAGTACCAGCGCATTGCTTCTGGGCCATTGGTGAAAATGGTTGTTTGCATCCCCCAGTTTTTTAACTGATGATTGAGGAAGCGGCGGACATTGGCATTTTCATCTACAATCAATGCGTGTTTGCCGATGAACCAGGGTTTGCCTTGTAGCGGGATGTCTTGCTTGGATGCTTTTTCTACATTAATAACAAACTGAAAGATTGCTCCGGCCTCAGCACCATTTTCAGCCCATATTTTTCCACCCATCTTGTCGCACAACTGCGCGCTGATCGACATGCCAAGACTTATGTCAGAAAGCGCAAGGGCATTGCCGTCATCTGAATTGGTTTTGAAAAGTTTCTCAAGTTGATCTTGCGGTATTGAGGGGCCAGAGTCTTGCACGGAGAAGTAGATCATGTGCTCCAGTGCATTCTTTTCGAGCTGTTTGGCAGAGATGACAATTTCTCCTTCTGTTGTTCGCTGCACAGCATTACCCAGCAAGTTTACGATAATCTGTTTGACGCGAACTGGGTCTGAGAAAATAGTAGTGGGAATGCTTGGGTCCAGGGTGTAAGACAGCTCTATGTTTTTCTGGGCAATTCTGTTTATGACCATGTCGAAGGCATCTTCGATGCAATGCCGTAGGATAAACGATCTGTTGGTCACATCAATTTCGCCGGCTTCAATTTTAGAGAAGTCGAGAATGTCATTGGTTATCGCCAACAACGATTCGCCGGCTGATTTTATGGTGTAAATATAGTTCTGTTGTTCACTGTCCAGTGGTGTCTCATCGAGTTTGCTAGCCATTTCAATAATGCCTTGCATCGGCGATTGGATCTCGAGACTCATGCTGTCCATGAATGCTGTTTTGGCTCGTGTTTGCGCCTCAGCAGTTTCCTTTGCCAATCGATGTACATTCTCGGCACGACGTAAGTCTCCAGCTTCGTCTTTCATTTGCTGCATTTTGAGCTGCAAGGCCTGATTCTTCTTGGTGAACTGTTCTCTGTCATCAAAGGTACGCTCTTCGATCAGTGATTTGATCCGTCGTTCCCTGTCTGAGATTGCGCCAAGAAATTTATCTTTTTTCGAAGCGACTACAGTGATTGACCATACGCCTAAAACTGATACCGTTCGAGAGAACAGGTCATACCCTTCAATGAAAGATCCGTGTCGCCACCAATAGCCAATAGCAATGTAAATCGTACAAAGGCCGGCGAGCATGAGATTGTTTTGCCGGCTAGGTATCCAGAGCGAGAGAATGAAAAGGCTTTGGAAGAGAATGCCGCCCGTATTAAAACCGGGTAGGAAAATATCCAGGACGAAAATAGCGCTCGCCAATAAAATGGCAATAAAACGGAGGCTGTTTTCTCCTGCTTTTTGAAGGCTTATCATAAGGCCGTTGGCCGAAAAACTGACGTATTACGATTATACAGATGTTTTGGGTATCGGCAGTTTTGTGGCTGTCCGAAGTATGATGTCAGTTAATTTTTGCAGTTTGATAGGCTTTTCTATCCACTCTGGCTGAATTTGCTGTGTTTGAGCGACGTTATTAAACGATGTAATATCCTCTGCCATGAATATGACAATCGGATTTGCTTCCAGGGCTCCAGTGAAAAGTTGATTCAATGCATCCGGGAAGAAATCGTGAAGACTTGTGCTGACAAGCAGGAAATCGTACGGGTTGTTGTCTAGCGCAACCAGCATATCTGCAGGATTGGTAACGGCTTCTACCTGGTGCCCGAATTGTTCAATCATACGTGAAACGATTCGTTGATCGAGCAGATTGTCGTCTGCTAATAAGATGCTTAATGAAGGCAGTGCAGATAAAGTGCAGCCATCTACAGGTAGATTCGATACAGGTGACAATTGTACTGATGATTGGAACGCAGTCGTGATTTTATCAAACAATACCTGATGCTTGATTGGCTTTTGAATGGCAGAGATGGTGTCTATTGTTGCAATTCTTTCGCCAATTGGGGTAAGAATAATGACAGGAATGGACTTGCTGATATTCTCCAGCCAGGTTTTAAAGTCTTTACTGCACTTTAAAAACCTGTAGTCGGCAATAATCAAATCAAACGATCTGTGTGCGATCCATTTATGGGCATTTTCGGCATCATCTGTTGTGAGCGTGTTTATGCCACGTTCTTCCAGTTGTGTCTGCAGAATATCTCGCAGAGATGCGTTATTCTCAAAAATGAGGATATGCTTGTCTGAGAAAGCCGGGTTGAGCCGGGGCTTCTCCTCATGATCAGTCGCTACTTTTGTGGCAATGGTAAAATGAAATGTTGATCCGATGCCTTCAACGCTTTCTACCCATATATCTCCACCCATAATTCTGCTCAATTGGGCGCAAATAGATAAGCCAAGCCCGGTGCCGCCAAATTTACGGGTGGTCGATGCATCAACCTGGGAAAAGGCACTGAACAGACGATCCATCTTGTCTTTTGGAATGCCAATGCCCGTATCTCTGATTGAAACTTGCAGAAGAATCTGCTCGCCTTTTTGCTCTACTACGTTTGTAGAAATGTAAATTTCGCCTTTTGAGGTAAATTTTACGGCATTACCCAATAGGTTAATTAATATCTGGCGCAGCCGGGTGGAGTCGCTTTTAATCTGAGCAGGCGTGTCTGGGCTAAGTTTGTATACAAGATCTACATCTTTTCTTCGTAGCCGATTGCCAACGAGGTCGCAGGCTTCTTCAATACACGAACGAAGGGAGAACGCGCGTTCTTCCAGTTCAATCTGGCCGGCTTCGATTTTGGAAAAATCAAGAATGTCATTGATGATGGCCAGCAGCGATTCGCCTGATGAACGAATGGTTTGCACATAGTCTTGTTGCTCTTCGTCCAGACCGGTTTCCTTTAAGAGGCTTGCCATACCAATTACGCCATTCATGGGCGTTCTGATTTCATGGCTCATGTTGGCCAGGAATTCAGATTTAGCTTTTGTGGCTGCTTCCGCTTCTTCTTTTGCCTGACGTAGCTCTCCTTCTTCTGCTTTGCGCTTGGTAATATCACGCGAAATCGATACGAGGCCTTTAAGTTGGCCGGTATTATCAAAAATTGGCGTGAGTGTGCTATCGCCCCAGATGGGATCGCCTTCTTTTATGTGCAGCCACCCCTCGTATGTACATTTGCCTGAGGTTGTGGCTTCTCTAATTATTTCAGCCGGCTTGTTTGCGGCTTGCTCTTCCTGTCCAAAAAACATGGAGAAGTTTTGTCCCAGCGCTTCATTGTTAGCATAGCCTGTGCTCCGGGTTGCGCCGTTATTCCAGCTTGTAATATTACCCAGTCCATTGATCGTGTAGATAATATATCCTTGCGTTCCTTCAAGAATCAGGCGTAAACTTTCGTCCTGTTCTTTTAACAGGTTTTCTGCGAGGTTACGCATGGCCATCTGCTCGGCCAGAATATTTGACAGGGATAACAGATCTGCATCTGACAAGTCGTTATCAAAATTCTTGATTTGAAGCGACTCTATTGAGTTTTTGATATTGTTTAATACGAGCGCTTTTTTTGCGGCCTCTCTTTGAAGTACTTCATTTACACGTATTAGCTCTTCCGTGTTGAGCTCCATTGAATCATGAAAGAACTCTTGAACAATATCGTTTTGCTCGTACGTGGTACTGACCAGTTCGAGTAATTTAGTTAGTTCTGCCCCCAGCGTTACGTCTTCGCCCAGTGCTTTTTTGATTTGGCTTAAGAGGAGAGGATGCGTGATCATCTGATTTGAGCGGTGCTTTCTCATGAACGATTGAGGAAAATACAGCCAGGTAGGAGCAGTGGAACCAAATAGGAACTTGGTAGACTTTACTGACAAGATTATCTCTATTATCAGCTAAAGTGGTATAAAGATTAAGTGGTTGAGTAGATGGGCTGATAAGGACTGGAGAAAAGCACTGCTTTGCAGTAACAGGAGATCTTGCCTGATTTTTCGCTGAATCAAATAATCAGCGCTCTTGGTGAAGAGAATTGGATGGATTCTTTAAAGATTTACGATTCTTGCCGGTGACTTGAAGTACCGCCTACCTACTGATATCGCATGCGGGTGCCTTCTTTTAACGAAAGTCTGATTTCTGAAGCGTTGATTTGTGCCGGGAAATAGGTGCCGGCGATATGGGCTCTGTATATGCTGCTTCCTTCCATCGCACATGTGAACAAATCTAATCCCCTTAGATCGCTTCCGTGAAAGTAGCAGTTGGAGAAATCAATATTCTGTGCATTGATACCCCGGAGGTCCACGCCTCTAAAGTCAAGGCCCGAGAAATCGCAATCGTCTGCCCGTTGTTCGTTAAACTCGGTGATCTTCTTTTCGTGGATAAGCCTGTAGAGTGGGTCGTCCGAAATAGCTGGTTGCTCGATTTGTGTGTGCATGGCAGTGCAGTTGAATTGGCTCAGATTTGAGTAGCTCGAAAACAGGTATGAGCAGAAAAGGCCGGCGCAATGTCCGGCCTTTAGGCTAAATATCAACAGTTGTGCCAAATCACTACAAACTATTCTTCAGATGGAGGAACGAGGGTTGCTTCGCCTCCCAGCGCCATTTTTCCATTGCAATAGACATAAATACGCGCCTTCACAAACTTACGCTTTTCTATCTTTTCGGAAATTTTTACTTCAACAGTGATCTCGCTGTCAACAAGAACGGGCCGAACAAATTTAGAAGAGATGGCAACTGCCAGGCTACCATATCCCGGAAAGTCTCTACCTAGCACTTTGGAAACTACAGCAAGCAAGAACACGCCATGCACAATGGGTCGATCAAAATCAGTCGAGGTTCTTACGTATTCCTCATCAACATGAATCGGGTTGTCATCACCTGATACCTTCGCGAAGTCATGGACGTCCTGGGCAGAGATGAATCTTGAAAAAGAATAGCTATCACCTACTTGTAGGGATTCATAGGTATGTTTGACGTCGCTCATGTTTATGGGTTGGTGATGATTGGTATATATTGGTAAACAGTTTCTAAGAACTACAAACTGATAGTGGAGAATAAGCAAAAAAAGTGGGTGTTTGAAATGTGGCGAGGTATAATTATGCGGCTTTCTTCAGAAAGAAACCACCTGTAGAGGGTACCGTTACAAAGTCCGGTGCACCGCGTGCTGCCTGGGTTTTAGATTGGGTTTCCTGCTTTTTCCCATCCCGCTATTTCCTGCCTGTCTTCTATTATACTCAAACGATGACTACACAGCATTCAGCAGAAGGCGAGCAGACGCATCGTTCGAAGGTTCGTGAGTGGATTGATCGCACATTTAGTGAACAAACCCAGCGTCAAATAGCAACCTGGGGACGCCGGCTGTTGCTAGCTGCCATCATTGGCTACCTCATCTATCAGCTGGCAGACATTGGGTGGGCAGCGGTCTGGAACGATATCCCCACGCAACCCTGGTTTTACATCATTTTTGTGGGCATGTACCTCGGTTTACCGTTGGCGGAGACACTGATTTATCAGCTGATTTGGGGATTGCCGGCGCGGGAGGTTTTCCCGATGATGATCAAAAAGCGCGTCTTTAACAAGGAGGTGTTTAATTATTCTGGAGAAGCAAATCTCTTTCTCTGGGCAAAAAAGAGACTGAACCTACCGGGTAAAGAGATCCTGAGGGATATCAAGGACAACACCGTCATTTCTTCCCTCACATCGATGCTTATCGCATTTGGTTTGCTAAGTACTTTTTTGTTTACCGGTGTGCTTCCACTGGAGGATATCATTGGCCGGTTGCAAACGGGTTGGATTATAGGAGGTGCGTTCTGTTTGGCCATGCTTATTGCGTTGGCAATGCGCTTCAGGAAATCTGTCATTGCGTTACCGGGGCGAATTGTGAGAAGGCTGTTTGGTATTCATGTGGGCCGGCTCATTTTTGTACAGGTGTTGCAGGTTTTGCAATGGACGGTGGTTATGCCGGATGTGGGGCTCACGGTTTGGTTCACGCTACTTTCAGCACAAATTGTAGCGAATCAGATTCCGTTTATGCCGTCAAAAGAGTTACTCGTTGCCTCTGCGGCACCGCAGTTAGCCGGCGCATTGCAAGTATCAGAATCAGCACTATTAAGCATGCTGCTTGTTGTCGCAGCATTGGATAAACTGGTGAATTTCATTTTATTCAGTTATTTGTCAGCCCGAGATGCGGCGAGAGATGATGCCGGCGTAGTGCCAGGAGAAGACCCTCAAGCTATCCATTCCGGCAGAGCGAGAGGAGATTCATGAATCTCCCTTATCCCGCGATATTGGAAACCAATAAATAGACCGATTCCTGACCTTTTTTGATAACGTCTGATTCCGTATTTTGAGTATGTGCAGAAATTAAATCGAAGGTGTAAACGTACGTGAGCACGGCTCTTCCATATAAACGATCTATAAAAGTAATAGGCCTGACCTTTTTGGTGTATGCCCTGCTTGTTGCTACCCATTTGGGCGAGTTTTGGCCCTTTAGCATTTACCCGATGTTCTCACAGGCCGGGAATCCCTGGAGTCGCTCGATTGTACGCGATGTGTCGGATGAAAATGACGAAGGGGCTATTTCGTGGCAGATTGCGTTGGATG
Source organism: Rhodothermales bacterium (assembly GCA_045106435.1). GTDB lineage: Bacteria > Bacteroidota > Rhodothermia > Rhodothermales > JAHQVL01 > JBCCIM01. The sequence goes on along the minus strand of JBGCEN010000202.1, from coordinate 115 downwards.
ACAACCAGTTGCCGGGCAAGCCTGTCGCGCTGACCGAGCATGGCGTTGATCCCATTGATTTGGCTAATTTTGTCTCCAAAACAGAGAAATGGGACGCCGCACGGGTGCAGGGATT
>JBGCEN010000201.1:0-30754 GCA_045106435.1 Rhodothermales bacterium | reverse complement strand
TGGGGATGGGGGATTATAGCGCGAGTGGACGACGTGACGGAAGTCAGGCTTGATGGCCGGGAAACCATGGCCTATACGCACAATCACCCCCAAGATTTGAATGATGGTTGGCAGGTAGATGATCTGGCTTCTGTAGGGCTGGATCATGACCAGGTGAAGAATGTCATAACAAACATTGCGTTCACTGACAACAACAATGATTTCAGGAGCTTACTTGTTGCCAGATACGGCAAGTTGGTTGTTGAGCAGTATTTCAATTCATACAGGCCCGAAACCATTCATGACGTACGATCTGCCGGCAAATCGGTAACTGGGGCGCTCGTTGGAATTGCTGTTGATATGGACCTAATTGATGGACCAGACGAACAGGTGATTCCTTTCTTCGATGAGTATCCCGCTTATGCAAATAAAGGAAATGACAAAGAGGAAATTACATTGGAGCATCTGCTCAATATGAGCGCCGGCTTTGATGCTGATGCAAACGATGGCAGAACGCCGGGCAGTGAGGGGAATCTGATTAATTCTGACAACTTTGTGGAATTTATACTGGATTTGCCCATGAGATTTACACCGGGTGAACAGTATCTATATAATTCAGCTTCTGCATATTTGGCAGGTGCGATGGTTGAAAAAGCCAGTGGGGAAACGCTGTCTGATTTTGCCGATGACCATTTGTTTGGCCCGCTTGGCATTCAGCAGTATTTCTGGACGAAAGGCCCTATGAATACTACCTTTGCCATGGGGGGCTTATTCATGACAGCCAGAGATTTTGCCAAGATCGGTCAACTGTATGTGAATGAAGGGGAATGGAATGGCCAGCGCGTGTTGAGTTCATCCTGGATTGAAGAGACGCTTGAAAGTAAGTTTGAGCTTGATATTGCAGGATTACAGACGGGCTACTCGCGCTTATGGCTGTCTGGAAAACGCCAGGTAATGGGTCGCGATTTTGATGTTTATTATGCATCGGGCAACGGGGGCAACATCGTTGCGATAGTGCCATCACTAGAGCTGGTGGTTGCAGTCCAGCAGTCTGCTTATGGACAGGGATTTGCCCATTACAGGGCCTTTCAAGCAATCGATGGCATGATAGCGGCGTGCCTTGTTGAATAAAGCATGCTGTTTATACCACAGTTTATACCACAGTTTATACCACAGTCAAGCCGCCGTTCACGGGGTATAGTTTACCGTTGAATAACATGTGCGTTGTAGATTGAGTGCATTATCGGTAAGTTGGTATCTATAACTGCATGTGTTTGAATATAAAAAAACATGGCAGTTGAGATAAGACGAATCAAATAAATAATGAGAATGCAAAGGTTAGCAAGCGTACTATCTTTACTCGTTTTTTTAGTGCTTTTGGGATGTGAGTCCAAAGAGGCTACTATGGAGGAAGCCCAGGCAGAGTCTGTTGCAAGTGTTAGTTGGGATGCTCCTCAAATGCTCGGAGACCGATTGTTTTCAGTAGAAGGTTTTTCAGGTCCGGAGGCTGTGAGATATGATCCGGCACAAGATGTTTATTTTGTAGCCAATTTCAACGACAAGCCGGCAGGAGATGCCAATGGCTTTGTTTCCCGAATCGGGGCTGACGGTACTGTGGAAGAACTGCAGTACATGACGGGTACAGATACATATCCATTGCATGGTGCAAGAGGCATGTTTATCGTGGATGATCTGCTTTGGGTAGCTGATGCCGGCGGAATCCATGGCTTTAACCGTGAAACAGGGGAGCACAATACATTTGTTGACTTTTCAGCCTATGAATTGGGCTTTTTGAATGATATTGTACAGGGCCCAGATGGCGCGCTTTACGTGACTGAAACTGGCAGCGCCTCGCGCGTTTTCAGGGTTGAAGATGGTGAAGTCACAATTGCGATCCAGGATGAAAAAATAGGCGCGCCAAATGGCATAACCTGGGACGCAGAGGGAGAGCGTTTTATTGTTGTAGCATGGAGTGGCACGCAGTCGTTTCAAAGCTGGAAGCATGGCAGTACTGAATTGATGGAGTTTGCTGTCAGTGAAGGAGGCAATTTTGATGGCGTAGAGATGATCGGGTCGCGGGCACTTGTAGCGAGTCAGGCTGATTCTTCGCTTCGCCTCGTAGAGGCCGGCGTCAGTCGCAAATATATTCAGCTGCCTGCAGGACCAGCAGACATTGGTATAGATACCAAGAGAATGCGAGTCGCTGTTCCATACGTAGCAGAAAACAGAGTGGATGTTTGGGCTTTGCCCGGAGAATAACTACTATATTGTTTTAATAGCATCAGGCCGTGTTGACACTCCCATTGTCAACACGGCCTGATAATGTTTACTGGCTTTGTTGTTACACACAATCACTCAAGTCTTGAACAAAAGAATTGAAGGGAAAGAGCGCGTGGATTCAAATAAAGAACTAGGACTAAGGTTTTATAGAGAGGTCATTGGGCAGCTTGATGAAGTTGTTGCTGATTCACTTATTGCAGACGATTACATTCAGCACAATCCGATGATCAAAACGGGCAAGGCCGGCTTTTTAGCCGTTTTTGCCTATTTAAAACAAATGCCGAGGCCGGCGAATCCCAAGAGCCCCATCGTACGGGCACTGGCAGAAGATGATCTGGTTGCTTTGCATCTGAGCGTTGACATTGGTGGTGTCAATAAGTCGGTAATCGATTTGTTCAGAATTGAAGCCGGCAAACTCGCAGAGCATTGGGATGTGATTGAAGACCATCCCGCTGAAACTGCAAGCGGTCTCAGCATGACGAGCGGTGCCGTCGATATTGTTGACTTGAACAAAACAGCTACAAACAAAGAGATTGCAGCCAACTTCTACAAGGCCATCTGGATGGATAAAGACCTGTCTGCGATTGATCAATTTGTCGCAGCCGATCTCATTCAACATGATCCTTTGGTCAGCAGTGGCAAAGAAGCACTGGTTGAATACATTAGATCAGGAATAATGTCTTTGTCAAAGGTGCACAGGCTCATTGCAGAAGGCAACTTTGTCGTTGCACAGTTAGAAGCTGTCCTGGATGAACAGGCCTATGCTGTTTATGATATCCTCCGGTTAGACGCCGGTAAAATCATAGAGCAGTGGCGCGTGAAGCAGCCTGTCCCTGAAGTAATGGCTCACAACAATGGCATGTTTTGATTGCTTGTTTCTGATTGCCTGGCATCAGCGCAAAAGAAAAGCTCGAGTATATCATGTCGGATATACTCGAGCTTTTTTAGGTTGGTACTTTTGTGATTGAAAGGTTGTCTCATTGGTTCAATCACAGAATACTTGTGCTTGAACCAATGGGGCAAGGAGTTTAGCGCGTTGACAAAGAAATAACCACCTCGCCTACCGGCACTCCTCCTTGAAAAGGAGGAGAATCTAATTGCCCAGCATTGTCTTGGATTCCCTAAACCCTAAACCCTAAACCCTAAACCCTAAACCCTAAACCCTAAACCCTCAATCAATAGACTCAATCTTAAGCACCCCTTGCATCACAGCCCAGTGTCCGGGTACAGTGCATATAAAGGTGTATTCGCCGGCGGGTAATCCTTCGATCATTACAGAGGTAGACTCTTCAAGGCTTAAAACAGCGGTTGAAGCAATAACCATATGTTGGGCGGCAGGGGAGACGTATCCATTTTCTATGGCATCCGAATCAGCTGCGTACGCATTGAGTCCTTCGCCAAACGCGTTCACGTCTGTGCCGGGTTTCAATACAACGACGTTGTGTAAATCAGGGTGCAAGTTGTTGAGGATTAACTCGATCGGCTGGCCTTCATAGGCAGATATGGTGGTTTGCTGATAGGCCATCTCTACAGGTGAAGTATTGATGGTCAGGACCGCTTTGGGAAAGCCTCCCATTGCGCTCATATCCTTTTCAACAGCCATTACTTCTTGTTTTGGCTCAAGGAGCGCAAGCGCAGCGTCTATCCATTGATCGCCACCCTCGCTGGCTACTTTAACTGCAGCTTTAATTTCGTCTGTAACATTGTCTCCCAAATCAACAACCTTCAATACAGCAGCAAGTCGCGTGTTCAGGTTTTGATCAGTAAATCCGCCGGCATTAGCAATCGCCAATCCAGATGCAGTTGTAGGAGGAAGCACATCAACCGCTGCTTTTCTTACCGCTGCCGACGCATGGGAAAGGGCCACTTTCACCGCTTCCATGTTCTGCTGGATTTGCCCTAGGCCATGCAGTGTCCAGAGCGCGTGAACGGCAGCAGTATTTAACCCGAGTTTGTCTGTCGACTCATTGCGAACCAGCGTGAGGAGCTGTGGTGTGAGATCTGTAAGATTGTTTTCTACAATCAGGCGTTGTGCAGTTAACCGCCAGAACTGGTTAGAGCTCTGGAGTCCTTTGATCAGGCCATCCTTGTCATCAACCGAGAGGCTTGTGATGTTATCGCCGGCATTGCCTTTGTACTCCACCACGTAGATACGGCCGTGCTCCGTGTCGCGTAAGGGATTCAGATGGGCGTTGCCTTCGCCACGCTCAGCATTCCATATCTGATTAAACATGCCCCTGCGATCGGGATTGTGCTGAATTACTGGATTGTGCCAATCAGCAATCCACATGTTCTCATCTGGTCCCAGGTCAGAAAACACTGGTGCCACCCAATCATCCGAGCTCGACAGCAGGTTGTCAATTTGTGTTTCTTTCTCCTTGAAGATGGCACCGTCCGGCTCCATGTAGGTTGCGTGTACAACATGGCCTGTGGGCTCTGTAACCATCAGCGCGCCCCAATATTGCTCAGGATACTTGCGGCCGGCATAGGGAAAAGCGCCGGCGGCAGCCGTATAGCCGTCTCTGTAGTCTACTTGTTGCAAAGATCGGGTGGAGCTATGTTTAATCAGGAAATGACTCTGCACGTTGGCAACATTCATATCCGAGCCATAGCGCAAGGGAATACCCACTACGATAGCATGATTATTATTAGCGGTTGATCCAAAGATGGTGTTGTCTTCTCCAATGCCGACCCCCCACGTGTTATTGTTGAATCTCGCAACAGACTCCAGGTGATTTCCATCAATAGAAAACCGAAATAGGCCCATATCAAGGATGCGCTTGTCCTGGTTGGTCCTATCACCAACAGCCGGCGCCTGGCCGCGCTCAAACATGCCGGAATATCCAACGGCGCTCCAAATATGGTTATCAATCCCATACTTGAAATTACTCATGACCGCATGGGTGTCATACGTGCCAAATGTGTTGTCAATGACGGGCGTTTTTTTGTCATACACGTCATCGCCGTCGGTGTCTTCCATAAAGACGATATCTGGGGCTTGCCCAACAAGTGCGCCTCCCTTTACAATGGCAATACCCGTTGATAACGGTTGATTTTCGGCAAACCTTGTGAACTTGTCTGCTTTACCGTCGCCGTTGGTGTCTTCACAAATTGTGATGCGATCATTACCGGTTTCAGTGCCAACGTATTGATGCGGATAGTTGGTTGATTCTACAACCCACAATCTGCCTCGTTCATCCCAGGAAAAGCCGATTGGGTTTACGATGTCTGGCTCAGCAGCAAATACTTTTACTTCAAAGCCTTCAGGGACTTGCAAATAGTCGAGTGTTTGATCAGCAGGAATTGGGACCTGGACCTCCATGGACATCACGCCATTGCTTACCGTTTGGTATTGTAATTTGGCCTGTTGAGCACAGCCGGCCAATACAACAATAAGAAGGGACGTCAGCAGTAACGAAAATAAGCGAGATCCTGTGTACGTGGAAATAAATTGGTGGGGAGAATACTTCATAGTACCATGCAAGGGGAAAGCTTCAAAAGAAAGTACTTTATATCCCCATAATATGAGACTTTATCAGTTAATTTGCACGTTTCAATGACCTGTGAATTTTACAAAGGAAAGCTTGATGGATGAGAAGGGAATGTAGCTTCTTTTCTGTAGCTTGAACGTTGGTGAAATACATGCAAAGTATTACAGACTTAACTTAAGTCTGGCGTAATAAAATCCACCATTTGTCCCAAACTGAGTAACTCTGCGGCTATACGGGAAACGTCCACTGCTGTAGTTAGCTGCTTTCTGATGACGATCCGGGAAGGTGTTGAAGATGTTGTTTGCGCCGGCATGCAATATTACGCCAGGAAGAATTTCTGCGGATACGCCCAGGTCAATCAGGGTCTTGGCAGAAAAAGACTCGTCCCAGCAGAAATCTGATCTGGAGAAACTTATTGCACGCGTAACTGATGCGGATGGTGTTTTTGTGGTGCCAACAACGCCGGCTCGTCTTTTGGAAGAGGAGGCCACGAGGGCCTTGGTTGAATATCCTTCACGTGTAAAATCGTGGTACATGTTTTCGTTGGTGTTCAGCCTTCAGTAGAATTGAGCATGAAATGTGGGTATAAAAAAGAGGGAGGAAATAAACATTTCCTCCCTCTTTTTTTGCTAGCTGGTCACAGTCAACGTTACAGCCAATTACAATACCGTAAAGGTGCGTGTTGTTGACTGTCCTGCGCTCTGTGTCCGTAGTAGATATACACCCGAAGAAAGCGCGCTTACATCAAGGTCGATAACACGGCGCTGTCCGGTAAACCGATGCCGCAGTACTTCTTGTCCCAATGCATTGTACACTTGCAATTCAGCGTTTTGGGTATAGACATCTAGTGAAACACTGAGTTTGCGCGTTTTGCTAACCGGATTTGGATAGATCGCGATGTTCAGACCGCTTTCTGCATCTGGTCCTTCTTCAATACTGGTGACCGTGCCTTCGAAGTATTGCATGGCCGAATCGAATACTTTATTTGCAACTTCGATACCGATTAGCCGGCCTGGGACGTCATCAATAGGTGGGTGAATACCACCCCATATGCGAGACAGGCTTGCTTCGTCTGATGCGTCTCGATACGTAGCCCACTGCAGGGTAATATCAATACTGGGACCATCTTCGAAAATCAGGTACTCATTCTCTGTGAAACTGAATTCGCCCATGCCACCCGGGAAATATTCGTCCCCTGTTAACATGGTCAGGATTTCAGCCGCTGCACGTGAGAAGGTCGAGTGGCCTGAAACGTAGCCAGCAAAAGGAGGCGTAATGAATGATGGCTGTTGGTATGGCCACCAGTTCTCCGCCAGGATCCAGTCTACGCCGGCTGAAGTATTTTGTGCATCCGGGATGTTATCTGGACCCTGCCACGCATACAACTTAATCTTGCCGACATTTTCGTCATTGTCGCCTGCCAGTGCATCGCCGGCTTCAACCAGTTCTATGTGGCCGTCAACGAGCATTATTCCTTCAGGGGAGTAACTGGCCAACGTCGAATCTGAACTCTGCCCGCGGTCAGCCATTGCGCGAATAGCAGAAACAGGTCGGATATAGTCATACCATGACTTGACACCCCACACGCTTACCGCAACATCATGCACTGAGGCGCCAAGCATCAAGTAGCCTTTTACATCCCATTCGATGTCTTCCAGTATTTCACCTTGGCCAGCAAATTTTTTCTCAAGTGCTGGGTGATCATTGACTTCATTGAGCAGGGTAAACCAGTGGCCTGGAGGGGTTTCTGATTGAGGACCATCAGCCCAGAATTCAGCAAGAACACGACCATAATCTCCTCTTGGCACCATCTGTGCTTCATATGGTTGTCCGGTTGCAGGATTCATGTCACGGCCTTTGTTGGCGGTGATGCCGCCATTATTGAAGTCGTAAAAAGCGCGAAACTCTTCAGGAGTTCTTGGTAGATCTTCTTCCGGGGTATTGCCCTGCGTCGCTGGAGAAATATCCCACATGACACCATCCGTTGGGTCTAAATGCGAAGACCACATAGCAACAAGGGAGAAATTCCACAAGTAATCTGAGGTGATTTCAGCTGTGCTCATTTCCATATACGGCGGCGCACCCGGATCAAGATACACCCAGTAGTCTGTGCCATCTCGCTGGAAAATCTCGAGATCATCTTGCGTTAAAGCAAAAGGTACAACCAATCCCCATTCCGGACTCAAAAAACCAGGGGTTGTACCCGGAATAACGTTTCCATTCTCATCCGTTGTAAACTCCCTTACCAGTGGCTGCCAGCGATTTAAGCTGTCGAGACTGGCGTTTCCAGGGAGACCAACGATGAGTGGTTCGTTAACAGGTTCATAATCTAGCGTAGCATAATCATTTGCTTCGTTAGCACCATCTTGCAGGCCGGCATCAATCATGCACTGGGCGATATAATTTCCCAGTTCAGCCGGGCCGCCTGTTTGATAGTCTGCAGATGTTATCATCGCATCATATCCAAGCGTCTCTAACAAAGAATCAAAGCTTTCAAGGGCTTCTGATGCGCCGGGAGAAGTGGCAAATCTATGCGAAAGAAGCCGATAAGCAGCATAGCTGATCGTTTCATTTCTGGACCCAACTATATCTGCTGGGACTGTAATCCCCTCAAAATCACAGACATAATCACCAAACGCGTTGTTTAGAAGTAAAGGTCTTGCTGTTTCATCGTAGACTGCCCATCCGTCATACATAACCGCAGCCATGTGAAAGAGATTTCTTGCATGGATAGTAGGGCGTGGTACATCTCCTCGGATGGCATCAATTTGTACTTCGTTCCATTGTCGTGCAACTGAGTGATCCTGAGCGGATGCGGTTGGAGGAATGAGTAAAAATACTAAGGCGAAAAGCCAGGCATAGGAATGAGGTCCTGACCTTTCGGGTCGGGCATCTGGAATTGTAAAGGTGTTCATTTTTTTACTGTTTTGCTTGCAGAAGAAGGGCACAATATTATTCGTTGCAAGGAGGATGTTGGTAGTAATTCCAGGAGGGTATCGAAATACGTCGTTTTGACACAATAGAAAGGATAGATGAATTTGTGCCTCTTGCGCATTGCAAAAAATGACGATGATTTTATGAATGAGTTATCATGTAATTCTATATGTGCTGGTATCAAGGTGCGGATTTGTATTATTGGTTTAAACCTAAGCTGTAAAGAGCCACATGCCAGTGGAATGTTCGAAAATAGCTGAAGTATGCGTATTGCACATATGTTGAGCCTGGCTGGGATCAGAGAGCGTCCATATGTGCTCGCTTTGCTATTTAGTATTGCTAACAACTGTAACACTGCTATTTTCTCAGACTAAATCAATCGCCTTTATCTAAACTTTTTAATAGCCTCTGCCTATAGGGCATAGATACTTGGTATTAAGAAAATGCACCTTTTGAATACAGGCAATGGTTATGGGAAAATCTGCTGGATGTCTATAGGAAAAACATGCAGAAGAGAAGGGCGCTTGCTATGCCGTGGTGTTAGGGCGTCAAGATGACGATCTATTAAGTCGTCAATATTAGCTTGTCAAAGAACTAGTAGAGGATGAGAAATAAATGTTTTGCATTATCCAGTTAATCTTGATGAATTAGCGGATTATTGGTTAAGTGTCGACCAGGGAAACATTCTAAACCCTTACGATACATTTTTACACGAAGGTGATGGCTGCTTCTAATGGCATCGAAGGGGGAGGTCGCGAAATAATGATGACTTAATAGAACGCCATTTGAGCTTGTCCTCAGCTTGATCGGGAGATCTCTTGAAATACAATGAATACAGTTTAGTTAAATAATTGAATCCCTTCGCTGTGATTCGTGAGATTATTTGACCGGCTCATGATGACGTTTAAGCCTGACTATGCAAACTCAACAGGTTCTTAATTAGCAGGCTTTGTGATATACTGGAATTGAGTTAACGCCGGCGCATCTTCTCTCAGGGCAATACTGTTCTGTCACAGAATTGTCACGGGCGAAGGCGCTGTTTACGGTTATTAACTATTGAATTAAACATTTCTTATATAAAAAAATTGCCTTGTGTTCAATATGTCACGGAATTGTGGCACGGTTTTGTCATCTCATTTTCACCAACAACCCCCTCTACAGAACACAAGCATAGTTAAGAGTTAAGATGAGTGTAAGCCTTCTTCCAACATTAGTGGAAACAGACAAAGCAAGTCCATTCACCTTGTTTCGCAAGGCGGGTCCTTGTGCGAAGGTTCGTGTATCTCAAAATAAGACTGCGGGCCGGACACCTGTTGCCTTCGATAAGTTGCACTGTATTGAGAACGCTGAGTGTGATCGCATGGCCATCTTCGATGCGCAACTAGGCTGTTATCATATTTTTTCGACAGAAGAAGCTGTCAGTCGATCAGGCCTCACAAAGAAAGAGGCAGAGGAGTGGGTAGCAGGACGCCTTTATATGGTTGGAGAAAAAATGAACGTGCGACGATTAATGGAATTAAGTCTTCTGGTAGCCGGCTCCTGGGGCGTGGTCATTCTTGGTGCCTGGGGAGTATTCAAACTGTTCGTTTAACTATTCAATTTTTGTTATAACATTTATACGCCTGCCTCGCTCTTAGCAAACAAACGAGTGTATAGCATGGCCTCAGAAATCAGTGCTTGCAGTATTAACCAACCTGCGCTGATCAAAAAGAAAGCTATAGCGGTAAAGTGTTAAAGCCTTCTTTGCCCCCCATCTCATTAGATCCGTTTCCGTCGGATATCGTTCGTGTATATACTTCTCTTTATATCTGTACCATGAAAAATTATTGGGGCGCCGCCTCTTCTCTGTTTCGTAATACTGTATTACTCAGTTCACTTTTCCTTTGTGCAATTGTTTGGACCTCTTCCTTTACGACCGTTGCTATTGCACAAAATACAACGCCTGAGTTATTTACAGGTGAACGCCGTGTCTTTGTTGCCAATGGATATTCTACCACGAGAAACTGGCCCAATGTGTTACAGCGTAAGGTAAACAAGTACTATAACGGTGAGCAGGTAATCGAGGTGATTAATACCTACGAAAGTGGGACGCCGATTGCCAAGTGGATAGACGTGAATACTGGTGAACGTTTAAGCAAGTGGAAAAAGAACTTGCAGCCGGCGTTAGAGAGTGAAACCGAATTTCCCGTCATTTTACTTGCCCAGCAATCATTACAATGGGTCTTTGGCGATGACAGAACGGAGGGCGTTTCCGGTCCAAACGATACCGCGCGTATCAACCAGGGCGCAGACGCCATTGCACTCTTTAACAGGCTGGCGCAGGAAAATGGGGCAGATCTCGTGTTTATGGCGACCCATATCTACAAAAAGGTTCAAGAGCCCCAAATTGAAAATGAAAAATACGCGTTAGACGTTGCAGTAAAACGTACGCTACAAAATTTCCACGCCGGCCCCGATGTGTGGACACCCACCTTTGAGCATTTCTCCGTAGCTTATGCCCGTGATGAAATCCACCCCGGACCAATTGGGGACGAAATTATTGCACAGTACTGGTTTGCCAGACTCATGGAATTTGATGGTAAAACCGTACCCGCATGGAGCATTGCGGAAATGGAAACTGCGATTATTAATGGCGGCGGCGACATTGGAAGAAATCGAAAACCAACAGCTGACCTAAAGGCAGACCCCGTATCTGGACTCGCACCCCTCACAGTGACCTTTGATGGCTCGGGATCTGTTGATACAGATGGTGAACTGGTAGCGCATGACTGGTCATATCCTGATGGCACGAACGATGCCGGCGAGGTTGTAACAAAAACCTTTACCGAGCCTGGGACTTATGAAGTAAATCTTCTGGTGGCTGATGAGCGAGGTGATACAGATACCGCAACGATTACAATCACCGTTTCCGAATCCTCTGGAATAGCCTATGGTGATCCAACCGGTGACGGAACAGTTTCGGCGCTTGATGCTTCCGAAATTCTATCCCATGTTGTAGGCTTAAGCGTTATTGATAGCCAGGCCAGCATTCGGGCTGACGTTTCAGGGAACGGTGCTTTGAGCGCATTGGATGCTTCGTTGGTATTACAGTACACCGTTGGCCTGATTTCCTGCTTTCCTGTTGAAGCCGGCTGTGGTGATTAGTAAACAGTTTTTTTGGGTTAAGTAAATAAGTGAGCTAAACTGAGCATATCTAATTTATTACTGGTACAAAGGAAATACTCAGATTGATGTGAAAACGCACGCCAAGAAACACTTTTAATTTCGCAATCGGCCGCGCGCAGCGAAAAAAACGACCGTTTTATATGCAGAGCAGGAGAGTATTGCCTGTTTTGAGGCGAAAACTTTCGCGAATGCGGCCATAAAAGGCGAAACGAACGATGGCAACTTCTCGAAGAAGATGAGGTCTTGAGATGGATAAATCTTGCAATTATCCTCGTTCTTATGTTGTCATTTAAAAGTTTGCCACTACTTATCACGATAAGCATCGCTCTCTCAGGTTGCACTGGTGATAATCCAAACGGGAAGCAACTGATTGAGAATCATTTCGCCCGCTCTCTTACATATAGTGCCGCCTCTCAAAGTTATCAACTGGCAGGGCAAATGAGAGGTGATGATGGACAGATGGTAGAAATCTCAGTGCACATCAAAGGTCCAGAACGTGTACGGGTCCGCATGAGTCATCCTGATTCTACAAAGGCATTCTTTGAGGGCTGGACAAATGGCCGGCAGGCCTGGGCCAATGGAGAACTGTGTACGTTATGCATGGCGGAAGATCGCTCATTTGATGCGCTCAATCCGGTGTTCAAACTCCTGATGGGCGATCATATGTTTCGCAAAACGCCATCCGAGCTCCGTTACTCAGGCCAGATCGGTGTTGGGGGGGAGACCTTGAATCGAGTAGATTTCATAAACATCGATGCTGATTCAGTTCGATTGCTCTTCAACGCAAACACAGGACTTTTACATCAGATTGAAGGCGGTGAAGTGAGTCTATTACGCTTCAAAGATTATCGTGGCGTGGGAGATGGTCGCATGCTCCCATATCGTATTGAAGGAGACTATGATGGGACGTATCTGGAGATTGATCTTCGAGAGGTACAGTTGGATGAATTGCCGGATGCAATATTTGAAATCCCAGATCAATCATCATAGGTAACACAACCTCATGATCGCGTGCGAAAGGCGAAGGCGTCGAGACATACTAATCCAGGTAGTAATTGCCTAGTACTCAAACCCACAATGCTTATGAAACGAGCAAGCAAAGAGGGAGGAATATACAGGGACCAGTCAGGATGTCGAACTAGCGGCTTTGTACATACAAGGCCCAATTCACTTACAAAACGAAACACTCTCACAAACCCGCCAACGCATCATTTGCCGGCTTCAGTGCTGGGTACAACTCCCGGTATAGCCGGTAATGCGCATCGTATGCTTCACGCGATTCTTCTTCAGGCGAAGTACTGCCTGTGATCTGAATCACTTCGTCGGCGGCAGACTCTGCATTTGGCCAAATGCCAGCGCCGACGCCGGCAAGCAACGCCGTTCCGTAGGCCGCGCCTTCTGTTGTGTTTACCGTCACAAGTTCTGCATTAAGAATATTCGCCAATATCTGTCGCCATTCCGGGCTGCGCGCACCGCCGCCTGATATGCGCACTTGATTTGCCTGCGGCAGGCCAGATCCTTCGATAAGTGTGAAGCTGTCTCTTAATCCAAAGCCAACGCCTTCCATAACTGCCTGGGTCATGTGTTGCGCAGTATGTCTCACTGTTAAACCCACAAAAGCACCACGGGCAAAAGGATCGGGGTAGGGCGTTCTTTCGCCGGTCAGGTACGGGAGAAAGATCAATCCATCGCTTCCGGGCTTGATGCCCTCAGTGTCTGCAACAAGATTGGCAAATGGTGTTTCAGGGGCAATGGTATCTCGAAGCCAGCGTAAGCTCCCAGCGGCGGATAACATGACGCCCATCATATGCCATCGGTCAGGAATGGCATGACAGAATCCATGGAGACGGCCTTCTGGTTCTATTGCAGGTTTGTTTGAGGAGGCAAAGATTACACCTGATGTACCCAGTGTAAGCGCTGTAATGCGTTCCTTTACAGCGCCAACACCCACTGCCTGGGCCGCCTGATCTCCGCCACCGCCCATCACAGGAATACCGGCAGGAAGGCCCAGTAACTTGGCAGATGCCGCCGATAATGTGCCCGTGACCTCAGTTCCTTCAAAGGTTTGTGGCAATACGCCCGGATCGATGTTCAGCGCGTCCAGAACTTCTGGTGACCAGTCACGGGCTGCAATATTAAAAAGCAATGTGCCGGCTGCGCCGGCTTTGTCTGTAGCAAATTCTCCGGTCAGTTGATACCGTACATAATCTTTGGGGAGTAAAATGTGGCGGACTTTACTGTAAATGTCTGGCTCGTTTTCCTGCACCCACAATATCTTGGGAGCAGTGAACCCTGTCAGTGCATCGTTTCCTGTAATGGATACCAGTTTTTCCTTGCCAATACGAGCCCTGATCGTATCACACTGATGCCCTGTGCGCTGGTCATTCCACAGAAGTGCTGGCCGCAATACATGAGCATGTTCGTCAAGCAAAACAAGTCCATGCATTTGACCCGTTACACCTATGCCCGCAATCTTGTTGACATCTATATCCACCTTGCTTAATGCTTCTCGAACGCTTTTAATTGTACCTTCCCACCATAAGGAAGGTGCTTGTTCAGTCCAGAGAGGTTGAGGTGTGTCGTAATCGTATTCAGAAACACCAATTGACAGAACTTTGCCCTTGTCATCCATCAGGAGGGCTTTGGTGGCTGTTGTTGAACTGTCAAGTCCTATCAGCAATGCCATGGTTTAGTGCGTGTTTATTTTTGAACTTCCGTCTGGCCTGAAGTACATCTCGTGGAAATTCATTTTTGAGATAAATATTTCGGAATGGGTGAATCTAACATTTATATGAAGTAAAATCTCCTAAGTGATTACTTAAATCTCTAAAGATCATATTTTGCCCTGGTAATATTGCACCGAACGAATATCCTCAGCGATGAATACACTCGTATTAAAAGAGCCCGGACAGTTTGCTTTTGAAAATCGGCCGGCGTTAGTCGAGCCGGCGCAAGGTGACGTCCGCGTGCGCGTGCGCAGAATTGGTGTTTGTGGAACGGATCTTCATGCCTTTAAAGGGGACCAGCCGTTCTTCAATTATCCAAGGGTATTGGGACACGAGCTGGGTGTTGAGGTGCTATCACTCGGAAGTGAATCCTCGGGATTGCAGGTTGGTGATTATTGCGCGATCGAGCCTTACCTGAACTGCGGGGTGTGCGTCCCATGTAAATCAGGGAAAACGAACTGTTGCGAGAAATTGTTGGTTCTGGGTGTGCATGAAGACGGAGGAATGACCGAAGAAATGATTGTGCCGGCGGCCAAGCTTCATAAATCTGCATCGCTTCCGCTAGAGCATTTGGCACTGGTTGAAATGTTGTCAATTGGCGCACATGCAGTGTCGCGTGCGAAGCTGGAAATACAAGACAAGGTGTTGGTGGTTGGCGCCGGCCCGATCGGGTTGTCTGTTATACAATTTGCGAAGCTAGCGGGTGTTGAGCCGGTTGTGTTTGAAATGGACGAAACCCGGCGTGCATTCTGCAGCTCTTTCCTGGGCATAGACGCCTGTGTGGCACCAGCTGAAAACCCGATGGATCAACTACGCGAACTTATGCACGGTGCGCTCCCAGACGTGGTGTTTGATGCAACCGGTAACAGCACCTCCATGCACAGATCTTTCGAACTGATCGGCGCCGGCGGGACCCTCGTTTTTGTTGGGTTGATTCTGGGAGATATTTCTTTCTACAATCCCGAGTTTCACCGAAAAGAACTCACGTTGAAGAGCAGCAGGAATGCCACTTCATCTGATTTTGATTATGTCGTCCGGATGTTGGAATCTGGAAAGATTAACATCACGCCCTGGATCACGCATCGTACAAATTTTAACAATACACTCAATGAATTCCCTTCCTGGCTAAAACGGGAAGAAGGCGTAGTAAAAGCCATGATTGATTTAGACTGAGTGGGTTGGGTGTTCTGGGTTCAGCGTTCAGGGTTGGTGAACCCTCATTAATGACTTGGCGCTTATACCCAAGCGCTTGGTAATCGTACTTTTTGTACCCGTCTAACTTTTCGTACCTCAAAAATTCTGAATGAAAACTAAAATGCGTGTACCTTTCGATGACTTGGCTGCGGGACTTGAACGTGTATTGATTAAAAAAGGCTTTGAGGCCAGCAGGGCTTCCCTTTCTGCAAAACTGTTTGCAGAAGCGAGTCTGGATGGTGTGTATTCGCACGGACTGAATCGTTTTCCTCGCTATCTGGCGATGATTGACAACGGGGCGATCGATATTGAGGCACAGGCGGTGAAGGTAGGCGGGTTTGCCGGCGTGGAGCAGTGGGATGGGCAAGCCGGCCCCGGTAACCTGAATGCCCATCAATGCATGGGGCGTGCCCTGGAACTGGCCGGTGAACATGGCTTGGGCGCCGTTGCGCTTCGGAATACAAACCACTGGATGCGGGGCGGGACCTATGGCTGGCAGGCTGCTGACGCAGGATGCGTCGGAATGTGTTGGACAAATACGAATCAGAATTTGCCTCCGTGGGGATCTTCAGAGGCAAAGATTGGCAACAATCCCATCATCATGAGTATGCCGGGGGAGAAGGCCCACATGGTTTTGGATATGGCAATGTCTCAATTCTCATACGGCGCGCTGGAGAAATATAGAAAGGCAGAAGAAAGACTCCCGGTGCCTGGCGGATTTGATCGAGAAGGTAACATTACAGACAACCCTGCAGAGATTGAAGCAACCACGCGTCCGTTGCCTATTGGATTCTGGAAAGGGTCTGCGCTTTCGATCATGTTGGATGTGATTGCCGCTGCGCTTTCAGGCGGCAATGCAACACACAAGATTTCACCAGATCCATTGAAAGAGACGGGCTTGTCGCAGTTTTTTATTGCCATTTCTGTGGTGACACAAAAAGAGCTTGCAGATCAAATCATGGATCAGGTGATGACGCATTTACACGCAGCAACCCCTATCCCCGGAGAAAAAGTCTACTACCCCGGCGAGCGAACGCTGCAGCGGCGACAGGAGAACCTTAAAGAGGGGATTCCTGTAGATGAGGAGATATGGCAGATGGTTGTCGCATACTGAGCTCAGTATAGATGTCAACTGCTTTTTTGGCGTGTACATTTGACGCCGGCTTGAAAATAACGAGGATTGAATTTGATTCAAAAGGACTTTGTACTAAGGCAAATCCAGCAGCTTGTACAGGTGATGGCCCGGGTGCTTCAACTAAAAACCGAAGGTTTTTTTGAAGAAGCAGCGGATGAATTGGACATTGCATTAAATGAGACACTAGATACAAGTGTAAAAGAACTCTTGACGATGACGGAGGAAGAGATCCTTTTGCTTTGCACAAGAGACGGACAGCTCAATGCTGATATTGCTTTGGTTTTGGCAGAGTTACTTGAAGAGACAGATGAGCTGGCTGTTGATCATGCGTTGTCGTTTGAAAATGAGCAGCACAATCAAGAAAAAGGAGCACGAGGCGCCCTGTTTCTTTACAAGGCGTTGGTTTCCTCGGGTAAAGCCGTTCCTTTTGATATATATGACCGAATTAGCCGGCTGGAAGCCAACGCTTAAATACGCTAACCACCAATTGAAACTGACAAGCGAATGAGCGCAAAAATTGAAACAGTAAAGTGGGGGATTATTGGTGCTGGAGATGTTGCAGAATTGAAGTGTGGGCCACCCTTATACCAGGTAGCCCACTCTGAATTGGTTGCTGTCATGAGGCGGGACGAAGCAAAGGTAAAGGACTTTGCTCAGCGACACGGCGTAAAACGATACTACACTTCTGCTGAGGAGTTGCTTGCAGATCCGGAAGTGAACGCGGTTTACATTGCCACACCACCACACGTTCACTTGCCGCTGGCAAAACAGGCAGCCGAGGCGGGCAAGCATATATTGCTGGAAAAGCCCATGGCGCTTTCTGTTGCTGAATGTGAACAAATCACAGCCGCATGCAAGGAAAACAATGTGCAATTGATCATAGCGTACTATCGCAGGTATTTCCCGATGGTGCGCATGATAAAAAAACTACTCGACAGCGGTGCCATTGGCCGGCCGGTTCGCGCACGTGCTTTGCATACTGGGTACTACACTCCACCCGTTGATGGAGCGCGTAGTTGGTTGACGGATCCGGCAGTAAGTGGAGGGGGCTTTATGATGGATGCCGGGATTCACCGTTTCGATTTGTTTGCGCATTTCTTCGGCAATGCAGTAGATGTCTCAGCCTTCTCCGACACCGTACATTTTGATTTTGAAGTAGATGATTCCAGCACGGTCATCATTCGATTCGAAAATGGCGTGCATGCAACGGCTGAATTCAACTGGAATGTTGGCGTTGCACTGGATGAGTTCGAAATATCCGGCACAAAGGGCCGGCTGTATACCAGGCACCTCGGTAAAAGCGAACTGGTGCTTGAGTCGGATGCCGGCCGCGAATATTTCAAATTACCACCGCCTGCCTTTGTGCATAACAATCTGGTGGAGCACTTTGTCCATGCACTACGATCTGGCGAGCCCAATTCTTTGCCCGGCGAAGAAGGAATGAAAGCAAGCGCTATCTGCCTTGCTGCATACGAATCATCCAGAGAAAGAAAGACAATTTCGATGATGTGAATTGGCAGTTTTCAGACATCCGTCCCTGGTTTTTAGATTGTCTCTGGTTTTACTACCCACTAAAACCCAACCACTAGTTTTGCCCCATGTCCTCCTTCTCCATTCGCTCTGTTGCTCGCAAAGATCACGCGTTCTGGTTAACGTCCAGAAAAGAGGTGTACGAAGAAAATAATGATACCCTCAATAAGGAAGAAATGGAGCTGGTCTTGTCATCATCTGACCATACATGTTTTGTGTTAGTAAACAATACTGACGAAGCAATTGGTTTCCTTGAGCTGTCTTTGAGAAATATAGTCGACGGATGTTTAACCAGTCCTGTAGCTTACATTGAAGGCCAGTTTGTCCATGCAGATTATCGCGGGCAAGGCCTTGGCCGGCTGTTAACTGAAAAAGCCATCGAATGGGCGAAAGAGCAAGGCTGTACGGAGATTGGTACCGATGCTTTACTGACTAATGAAAAAGCGCAAGTCTTTCACAGGCAGATGGGCTTTGAGGAGGTTGATCGCGTTGTGGCGTTTCGGATGGATATTGGGGAATGAGTTTTCAATCCATACGCTCGAATACAGGTTGTAGCCGGGAAATATGTGTACAATGCGGATGTGCTTCGTGTTGAGGCTCAGGTGCGTCTACTTTGAAAAATATTGCATAGATATTTACTGCGACTAATTTCTTCCGGAGTCAAGTTGAAGGTAATGAGATTGATGAGCCCTTTTTAATAGACTTGGTCAATATATTGTTAGCTGACACAAATACTTTGGTTGGCAGGCAAGTTCATGCTATAGATAACAAACAATGAAATTTATCAAAGCTCCCCTCATTCTTTTACTCATTGTTTATTTGCTCCCTGTTTCAGCATCCGCCCAGGAGAAGACTTCCTATAATATTGGTATGCTGGTCGATTCAGTCACTCCTGAGACGCTGAAGCTTTTCGCTGCAATGGAAGCAGAAATTACTGCAGTTGTGGGAGAAGACGCTATTATTAATTTCCCGCCAGCGTACAGGTTTTCCAATCAACTTGATCTGGACGTTGCCGAACAGCAGTATCAAACACTGCTGTCAAACGATACAGATATTATCCTTGCGTTTGGTCAGGTTAACAACGCTGTGATCTCCCGACAAGAGGTACATACAAAACCAACAATTTTATTCGGAGCTGTAAATCTGGATCTGATTGAAATCGACGAAAATAAAGCAACATCGGGTATTGACAACTTTACCTACCTCATCTCATCACAATCTTACACCCGTGATTTGTCGGCTTTTAAATTGCTTTACGATTTTGAACACGTCGGGATTGTTATGGAGGATGCCCTTGAGTCGAGCGACGTTTGGAATGGATCCGAAATCGAAGAGTTATTCGACGATATCTTCGAACAACTGGGGGCTGAATACACGATCATTCCTTATGATTCGCCGGCCAGTCTCGATCCACACCTAGATCAGATCGATGCCGTATACGTCGCTGAAGGATTTTTCCTTACAGAGGCAGAAGTACGCGCGCTTGCTGAAAAACTTTTTGAGAATGAAGTCCCTTCATTTACGTCAACCCCCCGGCAAGATGTTGAGCTCGGACTCATGGCAACCAATCAATCTGAGGAAAATATAGGTCAGTTTTTTAGGAGAATTGCGCTCAATGTAGAAGCCATTGTCAATGGGCAAAATCTCTCTGATTTGCCTTTGTATATAGACTTTAGCGAGACGCTGACCATCAATTTTAACACGGCTGAAAAAACAGGCGTCCCCATTAAATACAGCTTGATTGCAACAACGGACTTTGTTGGGGACTTTACCAATGTGATTTCTGAGGAGACCTATTCCGCTATAGATGTGATCAATGGGGTATTGGAAAACAATTTGATATTGCAGCTTGGACAGCGTGATGTGCAGCTATCTGAGCAGGATGTCGAATTTGCAAAAAGCAATTATCTGCCCAGTCTCACAACCTCACTAAGTGGTACCTATCTAGATTCAGAAACAGCTGAACTTTCAAATGGATCAAATCCTGAATATTCAACGGCCGGTAATGCTACGCTTTCGCAGACTATTTTCTCTGAAGGCGCGAATGCCAATATCAGCATTCAAAAAAGCTTGCTTAAGGCAACCCAGGAAGATTTTAATGCTACAGAGCTGGATCTCATTCTCAACGCGACAAATGCCTATTTCAATACATTGATTCTTAAGTCTAATCTGCAGATTAGAAGCCAAAATCTAGACCTTACCAAGCGTAACCTGAAGATTGCAGAGCAAAATTTTGAAGCGGGCCAAACTGGCAGAACTGATGTCTTGCGGTTTCAGAGTGAGATGGCGTCAAATATGCAAGCGCTGGTTGAAGCTGTTAATCAACTAGAGCAGGGGTTCTATGCGATCAATCAGTTGGTAAATAACCCGATTGATCGTGAGATTGATGTAGAAGATGCACGTCTTAGCGAAGGTGTTTTTGAAGGATATAGTTCTGAGCAATTAAGAGGATTTATTGACGATCCTTCGCTCAGAAAGTTATTTGTTGATTTTCTTGTTGAAGAAGCGAAAAAAAATGCACCTGAAATCCGGTCGCTGAGCTATAACCTTGAGGCAACCGAGCGGAATATTCTACTAAACGGAAGCCGGCGGTTTTTACCGATCATAGCAGCCCAGGCTCAATACAATAGAACATTTGATCAGTGGGGGGCCGGCGCTCCTCCTCCAGAGTTTGCTTTAAAGGATAACTATAACGTTGGTGTAAGCCTCTCAATCCCGATTATTGATCGTAACCAGCGGTCAATAAATCGGCAAACAGCGCTGATACAGAAAGAACAACTGGAGCTGAGCCAGGAGAATGTTGCATTGTCTATAGACAAGAATGTCAAAGATGCTGTATTGGATCTTGTGAATCAAATTGCGAACATCGAACTATCGCGTGTTGCGGAGTCATCGGCACAACAAAGCCTGGAGCTCACGCAATCGGCATACACCAGTGGAGCCGTCAATATAGTGCAGCTTCTTGATGCGCAAAATAACTATCTGCAAGCTCAGCTTTCACGTGCAAACGCGAACTATAATTACTTGCTTACTTCGTTAATTCTGGAAAGATATTTAGGTTATTTCTTCCTGCTTCATTCAGAAGAAGAGAACCAGGCGTTCTTGCAGCGCTTCTCCGATTATCAGACACAAAAAGATCAGTAATACTGATCGGTATTTCCCCATGAAAAAGAACAACAATGTTTTTCTGATCCCTTGGCTTTTATTACTCCTTGTTGGATGTGGTGGTGCTGAGCCCATAGAAGAGAAGGCGTTGCGGCCCGTTGTTTATCAAGAAATAGGTTTTCTTGGTGGCGCTGATACGAGAACCTTTAGTGGATCTGCTGAAACGGACAAGATCGTCAGTCTTAGCTTTCGATCCAGTGGTATTATTACCCTTTTTAATATGCAGCTAGGTCAGTCTGTGAGAAAGGGAGAACTACTGGCCCGGTTGGATAATGTACAGGCACGGCTTGCGTATGAGCAATCATTATCTGCGCTAAACAGTGCGGCCTCACAAATGAACACGTCAAAACTGAACCTGGATCGAATACGCTCCTTGTATGAGAAAGGCAGTGCTTCTTTGAGTGATTTTGAGAATGCAAAAAACTCTTTCAAAACAGCAGAAGCCAGCCATCAATCTGCTGAGCGAAGTGTGGAGATCCAGAAAGAGCAAATGAGTTATGGCTTTATCTATGCACCTGAGTCAGGCACTATTGCATCGGTAAACTCTGAAGTCGACGAAAATGTAAACGCCGGCCAGTCCGTGGCAGTGCTTAATGTTGGTGCTGATATGGAAATCTCTTTAGGATTGCCTGAGAGTATCATTAATCGCGTGTCAGCCAACGCCGATGTGGATATTTCTTTTAGCTCGTTGCCTGGCAAGTCCTTTGCCGGCGTGATTGCTGAAGTGTCGCCTTCTGTAGACCCTAATACAGCGACCTATCCCATTCGAATCAATATTACAAATCCTTCAACGGACATCAGGTCAGGGATGTCGGCGAATGTAACGTTTGATTTCTCGACTGTCAGTGCGCAGGAAAATGCGCTTGTGGTGCCGGCTAAAGCAGTTGGCGAAGATGGTGATAGCCGGTTCGTTTTTTTGGTAGAAGAGCAGCCAGGAGGTAAAGTTGTTGTCAGGAAACAGCCCGTGCAAGTTGGTACGCTAACCCTTGAAGGTTTTGAAGTAGTCTCTGGCCTCTCATCAGGGCAAAAAGTGGCTACGGCTGGATTGCAAACGCTTTTGAACGGGCAGGAAGTCCGGCTCAAATAGAAATTATCTCCCCCCACATTAGTTTTTGCTGATAATAACTTATGAACCTTGCCAAGTTCTCGATTGATAACAATCGAATCACGTTTATGGTTTTGGCTACAATTCTGATTATGGGGCTTGTCCTGTATCAGTCTTTAGCACGTGATAGCATGCCGCCTTATACAATACGCGTGGCAACAGTGGTGTCTTCTTTTCCTGGCGCAAGTCCGATCCGTGTTGAGCAACTTGTTTCAGATAAAATTGAGAAGATTGTCCAGGAGTTGCCTGAGTTAAAAGAGGTAAACAGCACGTCCAGAACAGGCCTTTCAGTAGTGTCTGTAATATTGAAAGATGAGGTGCGCCCGGAGGATTTGCAAAGTGTATGGGATAGATTGCGGCGAAAAATCAGTGCAATGAAAGACTTGCCGGCCGGGGTGGATCCTGAATTAAATGATGATGGCGTCGGAGATGTGTACGGAATTGTTGTAGGGATGACCAGTGACGGATATTCGTATGCGGAGATGAAAGAGGTTGCCGATGCGATTAAGGATGATTTGATTAAGCTCGACGATGCGGCTAAGGTAGAACTAGGCGGTGTGCAAGAAGAACGGGTTTTTGTTGAATTTGAAAACTCGCGATTGGCAGAGTATGGCCTTTCTGCAAGCAAATTGCAGAATATTATTGCCACCACGAATATTCTGAGTTCTGGCGGGCAAGTTAATTTGGAGAACGAGCGTATTATTCTAGAGCCAACCGGGAATTTTAATGAGTTAGGCGATATCAAGAAAATGCTCGTCCCTGTTGGAAGTCAGGGGCAGCTCCTCTATCTGGAAGATGTAACGGTTATATCAAAGGGATATATAGATCCTCCCAAACAACGTGTACGTGTTGATGGCAAAAGTGCCATTACTTTTCACGTCAACCTGAAGAGTGGAGCCAATGTAATCGGATTGGGGACCGAGGTAGATAAAGTCATCACAAAGTGGCAAGCAGCGTTGCCTGTCGGACTGGAGTTGAAGCGTGTTTCATCCATGGATACGTACATCGACAATAAAATCAGTGATTTCATCGGAAATCTTATCCAGTCGATTTTGATCGTGTTGATTGTAATGCTCGTTTTTCTTGGTTTCCGTACGGGGATTGTGATTGCCAGTTTGATTCCAATCGTAACCATCATGACACTCATGTTGATGGGATTGATGAGTGTTGGGCTCAATCAGGTTACGCTTGCGGCGCTCATCATGGCGCTGGGTATGATGGTTGATAATGCGATCGTCGTCGCTGAATCGGTTATGGTAAAGATGGAAAACGGCATCGCGGCGAAAAAGGCGGCCATTGATTCATGCGCTGAATTGTTCACCCCGTTGCTTATCTCTACGTTGACAACGTCCGCGGCCTTCCTTGCGTTTTATCTGGCGGAGTCAACGATGGGTGATATCGTCGGACCAATATTCGTTGTAATCTCCTTGGCCTTGTTGTCATCCTGGCTGATTGCGTTAACCGTGATCACCATGTTTTGCTATATGTTTTTGAAAATCGCCAGGAAAGGTGAAAAGAAAGCCGGCCTGATTGACCGCATTATCAATACAACGAAGGTCTATTATAAAGACCTCATTTTACTTGCGCTGAAAAGGAAGGTCCTGGTGGTGGTGGGCATTCTCGCGCTCTTTGTGGTTTCCTTGAGCGGCTTTACAAAAATACCGTTTCTGTTCTTCCCGGACAGCGACAGGAATCTGATTACGGTTGATATCAATCTACCTCTGGGCACGAGAATCGAGCGGACAACAGAAATTGTGTCCGATATCGAATCTTATATCAAACAAAATATGCTCGTTGGAGGTGGCCGAACAAACGGCATTGCCGACTGGTCGTCTTACATAGGGGAGGGGCCTGCTTCCTATGATATGGGGTATTCAGCAGATGAGGCGAACTCAAGTTATGCCCATCTCTTGTTAAATACCTCCTCATTTCAGTATAACAACGCAGCTATTGTAGAGCTAGACGACTTCTGCTTCAACACTTTCCCTGATGCAGATATCAAGATTGGACCCCTGGGAGCCGGTGGTGGGGGCGTACCGCTCGAAGTGAAGGTGTCCGGAGGGAATCCGGATCAACTGGCGCGTATCGCAGAATCAGTAAAGCTAAAGCTCTCAGGCTTGTCTGGTACTAAAAATGTAAAAGATGACTGGGGACCCAAGAGCAAGAAATTTGTAATCGCCGTGGATCAAACACGTGCCCAAAACGCCGGCGTCACGAGTCAGGATATTGCCACCTCGCTACAGACTGTGCTTAATGGTTTTCAGACAGGAGAATATCGTGAAGAAGATAAGTCGATTCCGATCATGATGCGGAGTGACGCAAGTCAGCAGCAAAACCTCACCTCGTTGGAAACGCTGAATATCTTCTCGCAGTCGACAGGAAAGAGTGTTCCGTTATTGCAAGTGGCGAGTATCGTGCCGGAGTGGCAATATTCTAAGATCAAGCGAACCGATCTCACGCGCACGGTAAATATATCAAGCGAGTTAACAGAGGATGGGAATGCTTCTGCAATTACGGCTGCGCTTACGCCCTGGCTCGTGGAAGAACAAGCTTCCTGGCCGGATGGATATACCTACAAATTAGGTGGGGATGCTGAAAACACCGCCGAAAACATGGGTGCTGTTGTTGCCTATTTACCTTTGGCCGGCTTTATCATCGTCCTGCTGCTGATCATCCAATTTAATTCTGTTAGAAAGATGACCATGGTCATGCTAACGATCCCATTGGCGGTTATCGGGGTTGTGATTGGACTGCTTGTCTTTCGTGAGCCCTTTGGGTTCATGCCGTTTCTCGGAGTGATTTCTCTGGCTGGTATTGTGATAAACAACGCAATTGTGCTGATAGACCGCATCGAGATAGAACAGCGGCAACTGAAACGGTCAGATCAAGATGCGGTTATAGGGGCTTGCCTGCAGCGCTTCAGGCCAATATTGCTGGCTACATTTACCACGGTACTGGGCTTGATTCCGCTATACCTGAGCGGTGGGGAAATGTGGGAAGGCATGGCCGTCAGCATCATGGTAGGATTGCTATTTGGGACAATAATCACGCTTGTTTTCATCCCGGCACTGTTCAGTATACTATTCAAAGTTAAATACGAAGGATACATCTTTAACAAAAAACTACTCACAGATTAATAGATTTCGATCAAAATCACAGTTTTTTGTGCATAATCTGCTGATTTAGGGATCTCAATAATCAGTAATCAGTTGTCTGTTATCGTTTTGAAAAATTGTCGCAAAACTTGATTTTAAGTGGCTGTAGACCTGTTTTGAAGCTGATTGATGCTCTTTTTGTGAAAACTGCACTATGACGCTAGGTTGTCAGTCTGTTCTTATTAGTTTAAGCACTTTGTGACTCACTTCACCAAACTATTTGATAGGAGGAAAATATGGCAGATAGCAAACGCTATTCAGATCTGGTTGACTTTGTGAACGGCCTTGAAGGCGATTTTACTGCTTTCTACGAAAAAGGTAACAAAGCAGCGGGTACACGCATTCGTAAAGCAATGCAAGATATCAAGCAGACCGCTCAGGAAATTCGCCTCGAAGTACAGTCAATGAAAAATGGCTAGTCGATAGAGTTTGTTAGCTACCAGTTTTGTTTTTAATGAAACTGGTAGCTAACCCTATTTCTCTAGCTTGGGAAAAGCAATTCTATTTCTTTTAAAAACACCTCTTTTTTTTGGTCTTTTACCCGGACAAAGATTTCTTGAATACCCTTTGAGGTTTGGAGTACTCCTTTGTAGCCGGCGCCTTCTTCCCGCTGTATCTTGAACAGCCCTTCTGAAGCACCTCGTCCCAACGATTTTCCACCCAGTGAATAGCCAATAATCACGGCTTCCACAGAGGATAAAGACTCAATTTTGTCCAGTGTACGTTGCGCTTTTTTCGTTGTGCTTTTATGCGTCCCTCTGCCAGACTTGCGTGCCATCAATATTCTGTAAATAGATTGAACTGTTTAGATAGATATATATCCAGGCCCTTTATTGTTTCTTAGGTGACTATTCTGTCAAGGATGTTAGCCTGATGCCATCTATAAGCTAGATGTCCAATGTTTGAACTCTTATCATTTCTGATCTACAACTCCTGTAAGATAACATCAGTTCGGGATAAGAAATGTCAAGAATGACTTCCTCCTTTTGTATTTACCACACACGTCTTTCCCGCGAAGGCGGGAATCCAGAAAAAAAGCCAACACTTTGGCCCCTCTGGATCCCCAGCCAAGCTGAGGATGACGCTGTAGGAGCGTTTATGCTGGATTATTGATATTCCTTATCCCGAACTGACGTTAAGATTAGCGGTAGGGCGATTGAGGGTCTGATTAGACTGGAGGAAAGTTTATTCGAGCGCTCAAGCGTGAAAAAGCGATCGCTTATATAATGGATTTTGTTATGATCAGGCCCCTTTGTTGCCTTTACAAGAAGTTGTCCATGACGCTATTATCGGAAAAATAAGTGTAAGCACTGCTGTCGATAAAATTGTTGCATTTCAGTAATTGAAATTTCTTAACTTTCGGGCATGGAGCCGCAAGATCGTATAAAGGCGCAGTTAATGGATGCAAATGATCTGGATCGTACCCTTGAACGGATGGCGAGACAGATTGACGAGCTCATTGACCCCGCCGTGAGTGCAGTAAGCGATTTTGCCCTGATTGGTATGCAAACGAGAGGAGTGTACCTGGCAAAACGCCTGCAAGAAAAGATTCGCAATATTGAAGGTGTAGAGGTGCCCGTGGGCATTCTCGACGCAACGATGTATCGTGATGATTTTCGCCTGCGTCTGAAGCAGCCGGCTGTCCGCGCAACTGATATCCGTTTTGACATTTCGGCTATGCATTTAGTGCTTATAGACGATGTTATGTATACAGGACGTACAGCGCGCGCAGCAATGGACGCTCTGATGGACATGGGCAGGCCGGCTTCTGTTAAATTTCTGGTGGTCGTCGACCGTGGACTCCGCGAATTACCTGTATACGCGGACATCGTCGGACTCCAGGTACCCACTTTTCCCGGTGAAGAAGTTCGTGTGCGTCTCGAAGAAATAGACAAACGCGAAGGGGTGTGGCTCGTTGAAACTCCGCGTGCTAAAACGCGAGGCACAGTGGAAAAATGAAACGATTGTTTTTCCATCATTCTCCCCTGATACCGGCAACTTTTAGAAGTAAAGGTTCAACCTGCAATTATAGCGGCCTTGAACCTTTTCTTTAACCTAGGATAGCGGATTGATGGCGGTTAAGGTAGATCAAAATACTACGAGGACCCTGACCTCACTTGAGCATCGTCATTTATTAGGTTTATCAACGTATAGCGCAGCCGAGATTCAACTCATTCTCGAGACGGCACGGCAGTTTCGAGAGGTTTTGGAACGCCCCATTAAGCGGGTCCCCACCTTGCGCGGTGTTACCGTTGTGAACCTTTTTTTCGAGTCATCGACCAGGACCCGCATTTCGTTTGAATTGGCGGAAAAGCGGCTATCAGCTGATACGGTCAATTTCTCGGCGGCGGGCTCCTCTGTGTCCAAAGGCGAATCGCTAAAGGATACAGCACAGAATATCGAGGCGATGAAAATCGATATGGTTGTGATTCGTCATAAATCGCCAGGCGCTGCGCATTTTCTGACGCAGTGTGTTGATGCGGTTGTGCTAAATGCCGGCGATGGTGCACACGAGCACCCAACGCAGGCGTTGCTTGATATGTTATCAATATCAGACCATTTTGACTCCTTCAAAGGCCTTAATGTCTCGATTATTGGTGATATTACGCACAGCCGCGTTGCGCGGTCGAACATCTTTGGCCTTGTTACGCTTGGTGCAAATGTGACAATCTGCGGACCTAAAACATTGATTCCCTATGGTATCGAGCAATTGGGTGTGCGGGTAACCCATCATCTGGATGAAGCCCTGGAAGGCTGCGATGTAGCGATGGCGCTTCGCATGCAACTGGAGCGGCAGGGTACCAGCCTTTTTCCAAGTCTGAGGGAGTATCACAACCAGTTTGGCATCACCGCCGCTCATCTGATTGAGCACCCCGACCTCATTATCATGCATCCAGGCCCCGTGAATCGCGGCGTTGAATTGGCGAGCGATGTGGTTGATCATGAACGCGCCATCATCCTGAATCAGGTAACAAACGGTGTTGCCGTGCGGATGGCCGCGCTTTACTTGCTTAGTGGTGCTGCGGGGGAATAAACTGTAGAATGTAGCATGTAAAACTGCAGAACCGCAGAAGTGAATGATAAAATTACTTCTGCGGTTCTGCAGTTTTACATGTAGCCGTTTTACATTTCTCAACGGCTTGCTTCTTCTGACGGAGCTGATTTCGGCGATACTGAGAAAACGGTTTTCTCATCTATCCGCAAATACATGCTGCCGGCTAACAATATTGAGCTGCTTGATACATCAGCCATTGGCTATGAACAACTCGCAGCTGCCTCTCTTTTGGCATCAACATCTGATGCTGTCTATCTGATTGATCTAAAGCGGCATATCCTGTACTGGAATCAATCAGCAGAAAACCTGTACGGGTGGTCCGTCGACGATGTGTTGGGGCAACAGGCAGATCTGCTCCTGTACGATGCTTCAAATACGGCCTATGAGTCTGCGTGGGCGCAGATGGCGCAATCTGGTACTTGGTGTGGAGAGCATACACAAGTGACGTCATGGGGGCACTCAGTTGTTATAGAAAGCAAGTGGGTCAAGATAGCGCATGTTACTGGCACGATTGTGCTGGTAGTCAATGTGGATGTGACCGATAAAAAAAGGCTCGCTGCTAACGCTTTAAGGGCGCAACGCCTCGAAAGCCTCGGCGCACTGGCCAGCGGAATTGCACATGATATGAATAACATGCTGGGCCCGGTGCTGATGTCGGTGGATATGCTTGGGCAAGGTGTTACAGATAAACAAAACAAGCACTTGCTCGATCTGCTTGAAACGTCTACTCAGCGGGGGATGGCTTTGATGAAGCAAATGTTATCTTTGGCATCAGATACGGAGGTTGAAAAAAATCAGCTATCCTTCGCAAATCTGGTGCAGGAAGTGCATCAGCTCTTGGCGGGCACTGTGCCGGCTTCAGTAACATGGGATCAGGTATTGGAAGAGGATTTGTGGCCCGTTTTAGGCGACGGTACGCAGCTCCATCAGGTGGTTCTGAATGTATGT
Source organism: Rhodothermales bacterium (assembly GCA_045106435.1). Lineage (GTDB taxonomy): Bacteria > Bacteroidota > Rhodothermia > Rhodothermales > JAHQVL01 > JBCCIM01. Next base: position 892 of record JBGCEN010000201.1, on the reverse strand, counting down.
ATAAATGCGTTGGAGGCGCTGCCAGAAGGGGGAATTGTCCGGGTGCGCGTCCGCAATATAAGTTTAGAGAAGGAAAGAGCCGGCGCATGGACGATGATCCCGCCCGGATCCTATGTAATGCTGACCGTTACGGATAACGGTGTGGGTATAGCTCCTGAGATCCTTGCGGATATTTTTGAACCATTCTTTACCACAAAAGCATCCGGCCACGGTCTTGGACTTGCTACTGTTTTGGGTATTGTATCGGGGCATCAGGGATTTGTAGATGTAAAAAGTGAAGTAGGTAGCGGGACTACATTTAAGGTCTATTTGCCGGCGATAATGGCCCCTGAGCGCGCAGCCGTATCTAAAATTCTGGTTGTAGATGATGACAACCTGTTTAGGGAGGCGCTTGGTTTGCTGCTGCAAGAACTTGATTTTGATGTACTCTCTCTGGGGGATGCGCCTCTGAACGTAGATATCCTTGCTGGTATTATTTCATCGTATAAGCCCGATTTGATTTTGTGCGATTTTCGGCTCAATGGCGTGAGTGGGGACACCTTTTTGTCTGCTGTAAAACAAAATCCTCAAACCAGCCACTTGCCCGTTGTGCTAATGACGGGAAATCTGCCGGCGGCAATGGCGTTAGACTTCAGGCCAGATTATTACCTGCACAAACCGTTTGGTGTACCCGAAGTTATTGACATGCTGGATGCGGTTTAGGTGGTTTGGGGAGTTCTAGGTTTAGGGTTTAGGGTTTAGGGTTTAGGGTTAGGAGTGTTCAGAAAAATTCCGAATCGATCTTTTAGAGTAAATTCCCAGGATTCGCTTGGATTTCAAAGCGCGAAATTAGCCGATTTTGGACGATCATAGCGCTTCTAGTTTTGCTCAAAAAGCTCCAATTGTAACGAAC
>JBGCEN010000200.1:0-9181 GCA_045106435.1 Rhodothermales bacterium | reverse complement strand
AAAGTTAATAGAGTATTGAGGTTCATAGGTACGAGAAGTACAAAGGGTTCGATAAGTACGAAAGAAGAAAAGAAGACTTTTTCGTACCCATCGTACGCTCATACGCTTCGTACCCTGAAAATCTGATACTCCATTTATTTCGCTTACAAAGTACTAGTAACAGTGCACTAACAACAGTGCTCCTACCCTGAACGGCGTTTTCGCTAACATCCCAATTTCCCGGCCACAACTATGCGGGTGTTCTCCAAATTACAATACGCTCTGTTGGTACTATGCACATCTTTACTGGTGCTAACTGGATGCTCGTCTGAACCAAAAGTCCTGTCTGTTGAAGAGCAACTCGCTGCACTGGGTGAAATTGATTACAATTTCCACGTCAAGCCCATCCTTTCACAAAACTGCTATTTATGTCACGGACCAGATGCAAGCAGTCGTGAAGCAGAGCTTCGCCTGGACCTCCCGGAGGAAGCTTATGCCATGCGCGACAGTATGCCGGCCATCACGCCGGGCGACAAACCGGGGAGCCTGCTTTTTCATCGCATCAATGCGTCTGATCCAGAAGAACGCATGCCGCCGCCTACGGCACACAAAACACTTACACCGCTTCAAATAGCCATTCTGGAAAAATGGATTGAGGAAGGGGCCGTTTATAAAAAGCATTGGTCATTTATCCCACCGGAAAAGCCGGCTGCTCCAGAAACCAGCAACGCAGCGTGGGCTAAAAATGATATAGACAAGTTTGTTCTCAAACGACTGGATCAGGAAGGACTCCGTCCGAGCAAAGAAGCAAACAGACGCACGCTCATCCGCCGGCTGTCGTTTGACCTCACCGGCCTGCCTCCCACGCTGGAGGAAGTACAAACGTTTGTTGATGACTCCTCAGAAAACGCCTATGAAAACCTCGTTGATAGACTGTTGAGTTCAAAACACTTCGGCGAACGCATGGCCGTCCACTGGATGGACCTTGCACGCTATGCAGACACAAATGGCTACTCCATCGACGGCGGCCGGCACATGTGGCTTTGGCGCGACTGGGTGATCAACGCTTTTAATGAAAACCTGCCCTATGATGAGTTTGTTGTTCAGCAATTGGCCGGCGACCTGCTGCCCGATCCTACTGAAGCACAATTGATCGCCACTGGTTTTAATCGCAATCACATGAACACCCACGAAGGCGGGACGATTGCTGAAGAAAACCTGACCAACTACGTTGTTGATCGTGTTAAAACCACCAGCGAAGTATTCCTGGGCCTCACTATGGCGTGCGCGCAATGCCACGATCACAAATTTGACCCAATCAGCCAGCGTGAGTATTTCCAATTTTTTGCCTACTTCAACACACTGGATGATAAAGGCCGCGATGGAGACCGGGGCATCAATTCAAAACCTTCGATCCAAACAAAAACTGTTCTGGTTGACGATCAGGAAATCGAACAACTCAAAGCGGCTCTAGATAGATTATCAGCCATTAAAGATACAGAAGCTGCGGAACAGGTTGCGTGGGAAGAAGGGCAGCGACAACATCTCCAGGAAAGAGGACGCAATCTGGCATTTACTGCACTGGATCCTATAAAAATCACAACGCCAAACAGGGGAAACACTGGAAAAGTACTCGAAGATGGTTCTTTGTTAATCGATGAGGCCGGCGGCCTTGCGGCATACAATGTTTCTGCACACATCAAGGAAGCAAACAAACCCATCAGCGGCATTCGCGTCGTCTTTTATCCACACGAAGTTTCCAAGGGATACATTGGGCACAGCTCCCGAGAAGGCATGGAAGGCTCGATCGCACTGACCAACATCACCATCAGCAAAGGTACGATTCCTTCTGACCAGGTGGATATGTATAACATTGTGCGGTACAAACAGATTACCGCAAGTTCTTCTCATCCCGATTACCCAACCAAAGATGTTTTTGATGAGCGCCGGATTAACGGCTGGGCGCCGGCCAATGATTTCTTGCGAACAGCACAACACCTGACGGTTACGTTTAGTGAACCCATCACGCCCAAAGAAGCATCGTATATGACCGTGATGCTAAACTTTGGTCAGGGAAATAATCTCATCCCGGGCAATTTCAAAATCTACACCATGACAGGTGTTGACGACGACACCAATATCCCCCCGGACCTGCAAAAATCCTTGCTGATCGCACGTGAAGACAGATCAGAAGAACAGTCTGAAGCCATTAAAGATTATTACTATGCCTATGCCAACGAAACGGCACCGCTCAGGCACAACATCAATAATCTTCAAGAAAGATTGGCTGTTTTAACAGAGTCACATCCAACGATGGTCATGAATGTGGCCGAGGATCCGCGCGAAACATTTATTCTGAACAGAGGCCAGTATGATCAACCCCTGGAAAAAGTAACGCCGGAAACACTTGATATTCTGCCCCCACTTACGGCTGATGCTGAGTCAAACAGACTCGGATTGGCCAAGTGGTTAACAAAACCTGATCACCCCCTTACATCGCGGGTAACGGTCAACAGGTTTTGGCAAATGCTGTTTGGCAAAGGCATCGTTGAAACGGCGGCTGACTTTGGCTCACAAGGCGGCCTTCCCTCACACCCGGAATTGCTGGACTGGCTGGCTGTTGAATTTACAGACTCCGACTGGGATGTAAAAGGATTGCTTAAAACGATGGTCATGTCTGCTACATACCGACAAAATTCAGCAGCAGAAGAAGATCTGCTTACCCAAGACCCCGGCAATCGCCTGTTGGCAAGAGGGCCGCGTTTCAGATTGCAGGCTGAGTTTATCCGCGATGCGGCACTCAAAACGAGCAACCTCATGGTAGACCGTATCGGAGGGCCGAGTGTTAATCCATACCAGCCGGCTGGTCTTTGGAAAGAAGTGAGTCATTACGGTAGCACAGGTGCCACTGCACAAGTGTTTGTTCAGGATCATGGAGAAAAACTATATCGTCGTAGCCTCTACACCTATTGGAAACGCACCCTTCCCCCGCCAGCAATGATGACCTTCGATGCACCAAACCGGGAAGTCTGCACCATAACGCGCGAGGTAACCAATACGCCTATGCAAGCGCTCGTCTTACTCAACGACCCGCAATTTGTAGAAGCCAGCCGGCATTTTGCCCAACGCATTTTGCATGCAACGCTATCGGATGATGAAGCACGGTTACGCATGGCCTTTGAAACCATACTGAGCCGGCCACCCGATCGACAGGAATTGAAAATCCTCAAAGGAAGACTTGCGGATGAGCGCGCCTACTACAAGCAATCACCCGAAAGCGCAGTTGAATACCTTCATGTGGGAGATTCTGCACCCGACCCCAATTTGCCGGTTGAAGAATTTGCAGCCTGGACCACCGTAGCCAGCATGATCTTCAACCTTAGCGAAGCCGTCACCAGAAGCTGATATACATTTGAAGCGCCACATAACGGGTTTAGCTTGATGGTTGCAAAAAAACAACCCTGAACCCAAAACCCTGAACCAGAAACCCTTACCCGCATGAGCGCCTGTAACGAGCATCTTGCACCTATTCGCCCGGAAGACTCTCCTGTGACTGATCCGGCCTCTCCTCTTTTTGAGATGGAGCGAAATGTAACGCGGCGCACCTTCATCGGACGCTCTGCTCGTGGTATTGGCGGGATTGCGCTCGCCTCACTTCTCTCACCGCTCGCCGGCGCAAATCAGGCTACAGCGGCACCTTTGATGGGAGGCTATAATGACTTGCCTCATTTTGCACCCAAAGCAAAGCGTGTGATCTACATGTTTCAATCGGGAGGACCTTCCCATGTAGATTTATTCGACTACAAGCCGGTGATGCGAAATTTACACGGTTCAGAACTACCGGGTTCGATTCGCGGAGAGCAGCGCGTGACCGGCATGACAGCCAACCAAGCGGCGTATCCGGTTGTTGCCCCTTTTTGGGGTATGAAGCAGTGCGGCAAGCATGGCACGTGGATCAGCAACCAACTGCCCCACACGCAGACAATTGCCGATGAGATGTGCATCATTAAATCGATGCATACGGAAGCAATTAATCATGACCCGGCCATCACCTTTATCAACACAGGCTCGCAGCAAATTGGCCAGCCCAGCCTGGGGGCGTGGCTCAGTTATGGACTGGGAAATGAAAGTGAGAACTTCCCGGCGTACGTTGTTTTGTTATCTCAAGGCACAGGAAAGAATCCGGGACAGCCTATTTTCTCTCGTTTATGGGGCAGCGGGTACCTGCCTTCAAGTCATCAAGGGGTGATGCTGCGCCCGGGTGTAAATCCAGTACTCTATTTATCAGATCCACCCGGCGTTTCTCGCAAACAACGCAGAAAAATGCTGGATGATCTTTCTGTGCTTAATCAAAAACAGGCCGACGAGATGGGCGACCCAGAGACGCTTGCCCGTATTGAAGCATACGAAATGGCCTATCGCATGCAGTCTTCCGTACCCGATCTTTCAGATCTGTCTGATGAACCAGAATCTACATTTGATCTCTACGGGCAGGATGCAAGAAAGCCCGGAAGCTATGCAGCAAACTGCTTGATGGCGCGCCGGCTCGTTGAACGCGGCGTTCGATTTGTGCAATTATTCCACCGCGGCTGGGATCAGCACATCGCCTTGCAGAATCAGTTGCCGGCCCAATGTAAAGACACCGACCAGGCGTCTGCGGCGCTGGTTAAAGACCTGAAGCAACGTGGCCTGCTTGATGAAACACTCGTCGTATGGGGCGGCGAATTTGGCCGATCCATTTACAGTCAGGGCAGCCTGGGCCACCCAAGCTCCGGACGCGATCATCACGGTCGCTGCTTTAGCGTGTGGCTCGCCGGCGGCGGCATCAAGCCCGGTATGGAATACGGCAAAACAGACGACTTCGCCTACAACATCGTAGAAAACCCCGTACACATCCGCGACCTGAACGCCACCATTGTAAACAGACTTGGCATTGACCACAACCGCTTCATTTATCCATACAGAGGCCTGGATCAACGGGTTACGGGGGTTGAGGAGGCGCATGTGGTTGAGGGGATTTTGGCTTAAAGATTTGAATATCGAACATCCAACAAGGAATCTTGAATCTTGAAGGATTTTTGATTTTAACTCTGGAGATCGACCTTAACCGATTCTTGTTGAAAAGGGGACTTGAATATCGAACATTCAACAAGGAATTTTGAATCATGAAGGGGTTCTTTTTTCGCTGTTTGTCATATTTCTTTTGGCCGTTTCAATACTCTTTACAAAGATAGAAATCAACTCATCTGCTTCCTTTTCAAGGATTTGAATTGTTTGCGGATCATTGAGCTTTTTCATTAAAAGAAATTGAAGCCATATATGTGTTTCTCTTAGTTCTTTGAGGCAAATCTTCAATTTGTGGATAAAGTCTTTTCTTGATTCTGCACTTTGAGCCTCGCCGTAGTTCGATGCCGGAGAAGTACCTGATCTAATCAATTGATGTGCAACATGCGCTGATACCAGCGATGATTTTGGTAAAGCTTCGGCTATATCACAAATTTGCACCGCAAATTTAAGCAGCCTTTTTTCAAGATCAAATTTCCTGACTGTTCGGTTGATGGTATTCCTCCTTTTGTCTTCGTCCACTTTATTATTTACTTCATGATTCGTAATTCCTTGTTGGATGTTCGATATTCACTCTTAAAGACAATTCTCAAACAAATCCCATACCCTCCCAGCCTTTTGTAACACAAATTCGCCGGCGGCAACACAGGAGACAAATACCTTAATTAGAAAATTACCATGTGGGAAACATTTGTAGATTGGTTTATGGGGCTGGGGGCGCAGTATGGCGTGAATCCTATTATTTTTGGCAGTATTTACATAGGAGCGATTCCCTTTTTTACGCTTAGCATCGGTTGGCTAGTACGAAATATGCGTCAGAAAAAGCCTGTTGCACTGCCGGCATTATCAGCAGGATTCTTTTTTATTTCGGCGTATTTATACTTGATGATCGCCGGGGAAAACATCCCGATCTGGGTGTATGGCGTTGTTGCTCTGCTGATAATATTTGGCATCTATACGACGATAAACAAAGTACGTACACAGGTTGCTGAGGAATAATCACACAGCCGAGTAATCCCAATCAATAGCATAAAACAAGTACACATTTAGATGGCTTACGACTACGACGTAATTGTGATCGGTGGAGGAGCAGCCGGCTTGACGGCTTCCGGCATGGCAGCAAATTTTGGCGCCAAAACGCTTATGCTCGAACGCCACAGATTAGGTGGCGACTGCACATGGACCGGCTGCGTTCCCAGCAAAGCCATTCTCAAAGCAGCAAAGGTAGCGCAGCACATCAGGGAAGCCAATGAATATGGGCTGATTGAGCAGTCGGTAGAGGTGGATTTTGCCAAAGTAATGGCACGCGTACGGCATATCCGGGACGAAGTGTACGAAGATGCAGACCGGCCCGAGATTTACACAAATATGGGCGTGGATGTGATGGAAGCCAATGCTTCTTTCATAGATGATCATACCCTTGAACTAGAGACCCCCGAAGGCAGCAAGCGATTAAGCAGTCGGTTTATCGTTATCGCTGCCGGCGCAAGCGCGTTCGTCCCCCCCATTGAAGGCATCAAAGACACCCCACATCTTACCAATGAAACCCTCTTTGAAACAGACGAATTCCCCAAACGCTTTGCTATCGTAGGTGGCGGCCCCATTGGCACAGAGATGTCGCAAGCCTTTAACCGGCTAGGCAGCGAAGTGCATGTGATTGAGCGGTCTGACCAGATTATGGGCAAAGATGACAAAGAGCTCGCCGGCATGTTACAAGCCAAACTCGAGAAAGAAGGCATCAATTATGTCTTGAATGCGGGTGTTCAAAAACTTTCCAAGACCAGCGGTGGGGTCAGCATCGAATATAAATCTGGCGATGCCATTAAGAACATCGAAGTTGATCAAGTATTGCTGGCAACCGGCCGAAGGCCGAATACAGGCGGACTAAACCTCGAGGCAGCCGGTGTTGCTTACACCAAACGTGGCATCACCGTTAATGAAAAATGTCGCACAAATGTACGGCATATCTATGCCATTGGAGATATCGCCGGCAGGTACCAGTTTACGCATATGAGTGAGCACATGGCCAAGGTTGCCATGACCAACATGCTGCTAAAACTACCGATGAAGATCGATATGAAGCACATCCCCTGGGTTACGTTCACTGATCCCGAGCTAGGGCACGTAGGCGCAACGCAGGCAGATTTGCAGGAAAAAGGCATTGCGTATCAGGAATACCGATTTCCTTATTCAAAAGTAGACCGCGCTGTTACCGAAAGTGAAACGACCGGGCTCATTAAAGTCTACGCTAAAAAATTCAACGGCAAAATCCTCGGCGTGGATGTCCTGGGAACAAGCGCCGGCGAAATTATTAGCGAATATGGACTGGCAATGCGCAATGGCATCACCCTCCGCCAAATGGCTGATACCATTCACGCCTACCCCACCTACGGCCTGGGCGCACGCCGCGCCGCAGACCAGTGGTACATCCAAAAGCAATCTGCCGGCCTGGTCAAGTTTTTGAAGTTTGTTTTTCGGTATAGAGGACCGGTAAATGAGTATGTGCCGGGCACCATTGTTTAAGTCAAAAGGCAAAAGCTAAAAGTCAAAATCAATTTTTTATTTTTTAGCTTTTGATTTTTAGCTTTTAACTTGTCCCGCTCCTTTAGGGCGCAACGGGCGCATCATGATTTCGGAGATGAGGTAATTGTCGGGCGCTTCCAGTACGTGGATGAGGGTGCCGGCGATGTCGATGGATTCCATTGGGTTTGGAGAGCCGAAGGAACCGGCTACGGAGGAGAATTCGGTGGCGATCGAGCCGGGATAGATACAGGTTACCTTGATGCCGTCTTCTCGTACCTCTTTCATCAAGGCCTCGCTAAAGCCACGCAAGCCAAACTTGCTTGCGTTGTATGCCGTCAACATTGGGTTTCCTACCAGGCCGGCAACAGAGGCAATGTTTACGATGTGACCGCCAAATCCAGAAGCCACATTCTGGGCCTTCATTGCCGGCAGAACAGCCTGTGAAAAAAGGAAAACACCGCGGAGGTTCGTATCCATTTGCACATCCCACTGCTCAAGGCTCATTTCATCAATTTTGGCAAACTGACCGAGGCCGGCGTTATTTACGAGTATATCAATGCGTCCTTTCTCGTTCACAACCTGTGCGATCGCCTGCTCTACCTGAGCGGGCTCACGTACATCGCTCGTCATGGGAATAAACATATCGCCCAGTTCCTCTTTAAGCGCTTCCAGCTTGTTTTTCCGTCGCGCTGTACCGTATACATGGGCTCCTTTCCGAACCAGTTCGCGCGCAAAATCAGCGCCCAGGCCTGCACTCGCCCCTGTTACAATGGCTACTTTATCTTTGAGGATCATTTATTTCTTAGTGGTTAGTTTTTAGTGGTTAGTTTTTAGTGGGAGGTGGTTGGTTCTGGCTCCACGGATATTTATGCTAAAACTGCTCGCATGTTTAATCTATCTCAATCTTGTAAGTGCATGCAGCGGAAACGTTCGGGTGTAGAAAATGAATCACCAAAAACTAACCATCAAGAACTAAGTAAAAACCGCGACACTGCAAAAAAGCACACGATATACCACCTGCATGGACCACCTGGAACTAACACCTCGCCAAGTTATTGAGCAACTCACGCCTTTTCTTACGCCGGCAAGGATGGAGCGGCTGAACACCGTCATCGCACAACGTACCGCTACGGTTGTAACCGTGATTGAAGGATTGATCAATCTGGGAAATGTAAGCGCGGTGATGCGGAGTGCTGAAGCATTGGGCTTTCATCAAGTCCACGTCATTGAAGGCGGGACACGATTCAAAAACTCGCAACGCACAAGCCAGGGAGCCGAAAAATGGGTCGAGGTTACGCGCTGGCCTTCCACGGCCGCATGTATTCCGTCACTAAAAGCACAAGGGTACCATGTGGTGGCTACGCATCTTGACGATACAGCCGTAACCATCGACAAAATTGATTTCACAAAACCCACCGCGTTGGTTTTCGGGAATGAGCAAGAAGGTATTTCACAGGAAATGATTGAACTCGCTGATCAACGATGTATCATCCCGATGGCCGGCTTTGTGCAGAGCTTCAACATCTCCGTTGCCACAGCCGTCGCACTATATCACGCTTTCCATGATCGAATGACAAGGCAAGGCTTTCAGGGAGACCTGAATGACGACGAAAAA
>JBGCEN010000199.1:0-20249 GCA_045106435.1 Rhodothermales bacterium | reverse complement strand
GTCAGAATAGGGCCGCCATAGTATATAATTTCAGTCTCGTCGCTGGCGAAAGCCGATACTGAGAGAAGAAAACAGGCAACTAGGTGCAACTTGATAATTTTCATTGTGGTGATCCTGAATTGTTACATTTCCACTCGACCAAATGGATAATGTAGTCGTCCAATATACGAATTTCTATTTTCATATTTATTTATTACGTTTGAACAACTGCCATGGGGCGTCACGTCTAATACACATAACGCATTGCAATGCGCCGAACGAAGCCATGCGTAGTAAGTCCGGCGCGCAGCGTGTGCATGAGCACCTTGTTAGCTATTTCATACTCGCTCAGTTGCTACTTTCGCATTTCGAACTGACGCATAGGCATTGCGTCAATTTCTGAGAAGATAGCTTCGATGTCCAGATAATCTGATTGAGACTTTATTCCGCCATCTTTACCAATCAAGATGACCTTGCCCTGCATGGGACCTAGCCTTTCACGCATATTGCTCACAAATTCACGCGATAGCCGGCCCGAGTAGTTGGTCAGGGCGAGATCTTCCTTGATTATGAACCATATTATATCTCGATCATCGATTTCGGCTACTTGTTCTGCAAGAAGTCGACGGGATTCGTCTTGATTGTTCGTTTCATTAACTATGACAACCCTATTTTTCCACTCCAAGCTGTCAAGATCAGAGAGCACAGGTTCACCTTCAGCCTGGGAAAACATACTGAAAATCAGTATCGGAACAAGGACTATGCGCTTCATTTATTTACCTCGGAAAAAGCTAACGCCGCAAATAACCGGACGTTAAGAATGCTGCGCGTTTTTGGCGCAATACTTTTAACAATCCATGTTGATTTTCTTTGATAGCCTTTTTGCATATAAAAATTAACTTTTATTACCTGATTTAATAACTGAAAATGTTTATCCAATGAATAGATTTCGCAGCTATTTTGTTTTGCATTTTGAGCAATGAGAAGACCAGGAATGCCGACACCATTTGCCCAACCTTTTAGACACTTGACTTGAAATTCAATAATTTCTTCCCAGTGAATATTTAATGAAAACCTATTGACTTCACGAATTGGATTAATGACTTTTTTCTGTTTTTTATCTTCAAGTACGGCATTTATTCAGCAAGAATAATCTCATTTGTAACAATTATATTTTCATCTATCAGAAAATCTATATCTTCGGAATCAGTACCGCCTCGAAAATAATCTATCCAGATCAAGATGTCTACCAAAACCTCCATCATGGACGATCTCTGAGTTCATTGAGATCAATATCCAAAATGATTTCCCCTTTGAATTTTTTTAAGTCCTGTAATCTTTGATTTACTTACCAACTCATCTAGCGCCTTAACGATTACGGCAGTCTTAGTGCCAGTATGGGTCACCTCAATTGCCTCGTTAAGTAGGTTTTCAGGTAAATCAAGAGTTGTTCTCATATTTGCCTCCTTCAGCTATGCATATAACATTGGACTATTATGCATACGATTTCAAGAGACTAACGACCTTAATAAGGGGCGGTTTGCGAAGTCAGCCGTCCCAACCCGAAGGGCGCCTTGAATTGCTTGTTATACGCGGCCCTCATTTCACAGCCCTTAAGCATGCGTAATTTTGTGCTGGCGTTGGGTTATCCAATTCCTCTTCGAACAATGACAAGCAGCTGGCATTTGAGAACTCGTTATTGCCCAATATCTCAAGGTGCTTAGCCACATGTAAGCGTCCCCCTTCAAACTCCTGTATTGCCCCGGCTGGCTTGATGAAGTCGCCATTTAGCAGGATGCCGCTATGTCCCAAAGCACTATACGAACGTTCGTAAACAGTATTGATGCTATCGGTGCTGCCCAGATCATGCAGTGCCCAAGTGGAAACAATTGCATGGATAGGCTTAGATACACTCTCTTCCCAAGCATCTTCAACTAAATCAGCCTGCGTGTAGGTGACTCGTGAAGCAAACCTGTGCAATCGCTCACGGGCGATTTCAAGCATTGGTGCCGAAAAATCGATGCCGCAGTAAGAGGCATTCAGCATCCTTTCCAAAAGGTAATTTGCCAAGTACCCGGGACCTATCCCTATCTCGACAATGTTCCCATCACTAGGAATGGCTTCCTTCAGCTGAGAGAAAATCAACTCGAACAATCGAAGGCGCTCGGCAGTAGGCACAAACCTCTCCGCCCAGCCGAGTGTAAATTCCTTGCTGTGAAACTCATGTTCAGCACCGACGAAGTCCGTTGTCACCTAGGTTCACCTATTAACGTATAACGCTGAGGTGAGGGGCGACGGTTGCTGCGTCCCGAGCAGCCCGGAAAAGGAGGACTGCACTTGACCGACTTGTTATGTGTTTTTTTCATGTATTGATATAACTGTTGCTGACTTTACAGAGCTTTTGAAGTACTGATTTTTTACTTCGAGATAGCCGGGGTCAGAGAAGAATGCATCCATAACTTCTTTACTAGGGAAATCAATCGTAAATACTCGATTAATAGATGCGTCTGTTTTTGACTTCAATACTTCTGCAATTTTGAAGTCGAAACCAAAGCTGCCGCCAAATGATTCGAGAATTGGAATCATAGCTTCTCGATACCTCTGGTACTCTTCATCATCTGTTACATCTAAACCCATTATTCTTTCAAAAGACATTCTTTCTATTTCACCGGTTTAAACACATAAAGTTGCCGCTCAGCCGCGCAGTCTTCGGCGCGACGACTGTAGCGGACTCGTTAGGTTTATATGTTTACTAAAAACAAAAGATAAACTTATCTACCAGGTCAAAGTATTCATTTAAGTGTTTTTTCAACTCTCCCAGCCTGTTTCTTTCAGAAGCAATATGGATATCTTCAACAACAACAGCGATTTCTTTTGCTGTTTTTTGTTTCTCTCCCTTTAGATTTTCTGCAAAGTATGCCACGCTCTTTTCAAGAGTGTACGTAATGATATGTATTTGCGATACTTCCTCTAGGTTTAGCGTTTTCTTATTTCTAATCTCCACTGTTTTATCAATGAAAATTTCCTTTGCCTCTTCCATGGAATCCACATCTGCTATCTTAAGGTGCTGAGTTGGCTTTTCTTTTAATTCATCTGTCGCCAGAACAGACAAAGAAAGAATCATGGTAAAAACTAACAACGCTAACTGTTTCATTTTATTTTCGCCAACGCCCTGTTAAAATAAACGTCTAGGCATCGGGGCGTGTTCAATGCCTAACGCCCATATTAAGGGGCCGGAGCAAGCGTGAGTTTGCGCAGGTCCCTGCCCACTTGCGGGCAACTTGAATTGATTGTTAGGCCAAGATGCTTTCAATTTCTTCGGTAGTTAACAAGCCTACATCAATGTTTGCCATTTCTTCTTCGCCCTTTGAATACAACTTAGAGATAGCATCCTTCGCCAGTACAACACGAAAATCTCGTTCACTTGCCTCGTATATGCTGGTTCTCGGGCAATTTGGATAGTTACAGCCAGAAAATACCAACGTATCCAATTCGCGCTCTTTCAGAAATTCTTCTAGGCATGTGCCATAAAATGCACCCCACCTGGGCTTGTATATCACATACTCATTGGGGCCGATTTTCTGCAATCCCCCTGACAAAAGCTCGGTGGCATTGATCTTTACTGAGGTATCAGGCTTTAGGGCATACACAAGCTCTGCTCCTTCAGAATCTGGTGCAACTATTTCTTTCCCTTCTTCAATCTCCTGTTTTCTGCATAAATCCACGTTCGATCCATCAGCAAGATACAAACGAATCACATGGATTATGAGCGAACCATTTCGCCTATAGGCTTCTATAAGGCGTACCATGTTTGAGATTATCTCCTTGGTTCCTGCGATCCGGGCTGGAGCATCGTCCAAGGTGAAATCGTTTTGCGTATCTATTGTAATGAGAGCTGAATTCGCAATACGTGGCTCCGTGTATTTATTCATTTCTGCCCTTTTCTATTAGGCCTAACGTTTAAACTGTGCAGCTCAAACGAAGCGCAACGTAGTTTGCGTTCGAACGAGCGCCTTGTTAGCCGTTTTCATATGACCCTGCTTTCATTGACTTTGATCCCACCCATAGTCGGATAAAGGCATATAACAGAATTAAAAAGAATATGCTTGTCAGCCCGCTTTTAACCATAGTAAAGGCGCTAGACAAAACAACCTGGACTTTAATTATGTCTGGATAATTCAGAATTATCAACATAATTTGGATGTTTTCTAGATAATCAAATATGCCTGCAACAATAGGCACAAAACATAAATAGAAGATTCTTGAGCCCTTGTCATTTCTTTTTAATAAAAGCCAGGCCAACATAAGAAATGAAGAGATAGAAAAGAGCGCAGGATAAATAAAATCCAGCGGGAGTTGCCTGCTTAGATATTCTTTTCTGCCGTCATTTCCTAAAGCAGATAACAACTTAACAGCATAGTCATATGAGTATCCGCTTGGCGATAAATCAAATATTTTCATTTCAGGCGCATATGACTCGACGCCTGGAATTGTATGAATCAGCATCAATAAATACACAACTATTGATGGAATGAAAAATATTAAGACATTCCTGCCACTAGCGGCGCCTACCATTTTATCAATGAATCTATGCATGATTGAGTCTGTCCTAGTTTCTTCATTCTGACGGCTAACGTCATGAATAACGCGAGGCAAAAGTGCGCCTGCGCCAAGACCTTAATAAAACGCTGAAGCTCGGCGCGCGCTTTTGACTTCGCGTTGATTAACGTGTTAGGCCATATTTGAAGGGCCTCTATGTCGAATAACCCGTGACATGGATCTCAGCCACCCGAGATGACGGCATCCGGGATCTCGTAGCGTTCTTTGCTAATGTGGATGATGTTGAGGTCTGCTTCTTTATTAGCCTTGAACTCACCAGAATCAGCCTCGCTTTGATCGTAGCCGATAGCGCGACCCTTCTCGAAGAAGATTACCCTCTGGCTCCCGTCGGCCTTGGTAACCATCACCATTGCACTGCCGTTGCCCTCGCGCTTTACGCCAAAGGCGCAGGAGCCGGTAGGCTGGCCCTTGCCCATTGAGCAGGGGACGTCCCCTTTGGCGTGGAAGTCGGTTCCGGGCACCTTGGTGTCGTGGCTTGGCGCGTGAGCAGCCTGCAGCCCAGCACCATCGACAATCATCTCCAGTCGGTAATGGGCTACCTCGTTGCGGCGAGCTGCTGAGCGCATCATGTAGACTCGTAATTTGTAGTCGCCGCTCGCCGGTAGCGTGCCCTCGTAATGGTTTTCACTGATGGAGCCGTTGAACATGGCTACCTCGTTCTCACCAGGGGCTAAGATATTGAAGTAGGTGGCGCCATGCTTCGTTGCCAGGCTGGCGTTCATGTACTGGCCAGCCTTGGCACCCAACACATAATCCACCGACTCATAGCCCATGATGCTGGCCTCTACCACGGCGCTATTCGCACTCTTCTTGAATTTTACCCGCTCGGTGCGAATGTCAGTGCCAGCGAAGCCCACAGGGACAGTTAACAGCAGGACGCAAGCCATTAGCCAAAAGGAAAACTTACGAAGAACATTCTGTTTCATTTGTTGTTTCCTCGGGTTGCAGAATTTAGGGGTCTAACGCCATGGCTTGCCGGTCACCCCTCCATGATCCAGGCGAGAACCATCGTGTTGTAGGTGGAGTATCCATATTTCGTAATTGGCTGATCCTTGGCCGGCACTTCTACGATGATTTCCTTCAAACTTGGACCCGCCGGTACGCCCCGAGCAGACATCGCCACCGCAAATGCCCAGGATACAGGATGCTCGGGATTGGGACGGTTTGCCTGGTTCTCCTCGAAATCGAGACCCGAACGCATGTGCAGAGCATCCTCGACCGTGATGGCTCCGATCGGAGTTCCTTTGGTGAAATCGATGTAGGTCGACACTTGGGCCCGCAGGTCAATTCGCCCCTCTTCGACCAACTCATGGATAAGCAGCCCCGTGATGATCTTTGAAGTGGACTGCCATAGATGGTGGCTGTCACGTGTCATCCCCGGATACTCCTCGTAGACGACCTTGCCCTTGTGAACCACCGCGATGGCTTGCAGGCGGGAGCGTGGGTCGGCAATAGCGTCCTTGAGCTTCATGGTGCCCAATTCGGTGGTCGCAACGACATCCCCGATCTCAGGCATCCTCTCGACCCGCAGCTCTGAGACCGAACCACTCCTTCGAGTCAACGCCGTCGTGACGACCTCCGAGAGATGCAGATAAGCGAAGGCAGAGTTGTCGTTACCGATAAAAATGTCGGGCGCAGAATAAGCCTTCCGAAAATGTTCTGCCTGACTGGCGGTGAAGCCATTAGCCCACTTTGAAACAGGGGTTAGTTTATCAGGCACCGTATGCGGCTCGGCGGCCATGACCCTCAAGGTGGAACTCAGAAGAGAGATGGTGAGTAAGGTAATGATGATTTCGCGTTTCATTGTGCTGCCTTTTCGATGCGGTTATTCCGACGAGGTCTCGAAAGCATAATGTTGAAGCCGGGTGGCACAAACGTAGCGTGGTTAACGTCCGAACCAGTGCGCTGTTAGCCCTTTAGTTATATTTACAAGAATAGAGAATAGCCTAATCCCATGACGGCACATGCTCCAATGACCGGAAAAATTCCGACTTTAAACCTAAAGAGAGCCACGAATGCAGCGATACCTATAAAAAGAGAGAGCCATTCAAAGGAACCTGTGAAACCTTGAGGCCAAAGTACATGGTAGGAAAAAAACACGGCCAGATTGAGAATAACACCGACAACAGCGGCTGTAATACCTGTTAATGGTGCCGTAAATTTAACATCATGCCTTGTTGCTTCAACTGCCGGTCCGCCAAGCAAGATAAACAAAAAAGATGGCAAGAAGGTAAAAAGTGTTGCGATACCGGCACCTGCAGCACCAGCCAAAGGCAATAGCTCAGGCCCGAATAGCTCTTTTGTCCAGCCGCCGACAAAACCGACGAAAGCAACCACCATAATTAGCGGTCCTGGCGTGGTTTCTCCCAGTGCCAGTCCGTCAATCATCTGTGTGCCGCTCAACCACATATAATTTTCTACACCACCCTGATAAACATAGGGCAGAACGGCATAGGCCCCGCCAAAAGTAACAAGCGCCGCCTTGGAAAAGAACCAACCCATTTGAGTAAGCGTACTCTCCCAGCCATAACTTGTGGTGAGCAAAATCATCACGCCGCCCCAGATGGCAAGACCTGTCACGCCAAATGTAATCACTCTCACCCATTTGAATTTGGCGTGCACTGGAACAGCAGTATCATCGTCGATCAATGCAGGACCAAAAGACTTGCCTGATCCATCGTGATGCCCGCCTGCCCGGAATTGTTCAGGCGCAAAATGTGAACCAGCAAAACCGATTAGCCCCGCCATCAGCACTATGTAGGGGAATGGAACATCGAGAGCGAATATTGCCAGAAATGCCAACATCGCCATGGCGCGGAGCACATTATTTTTCAATGCCCTTGAACCGATACGATAGGCAGCAAAAACAACTATTGCTGTCACTGCTGGTTTGATGCCATACAAAACACCTTCTACCGCCTGGAGATCGCCGTAGGCCAAATAAATCCAGGTTAAGGCCATGAGGATAAATAGAGATGGCAGAACAAACAGAACCCCGGCGGCGATACCACCCCACACACCATGCATCAGCCAGCCAATGTAAGTCGTTAATTGTTGCGCTTCAGGACCCGGCAAGACCATGGTGTAGTTAAGGGCGTGCAAGAAACGATTTTCGGATATCCACCGGCGCTTCTCGACCAACTCCTGATGCATCATGCTTATCTGGCCAGCGGGACCGCCAAAACTGATAAACCCAAGTTTGAGCCAATATAGAAAAGCTTCTATAAATGATACTTGTTCAGGTCGTTTATCTGACTCTTCTGTGAAAGTTGACATTCTATTTTCTCTCAAACCCGGGCATTCTCGTTGTTTTGAGTTAATGCCCCGGCATAGCGGCGCGGCATGGCAGCTGCAGCGACTTGTTCACTCCTCGTGCGTCCTGCTCTTGTCTTGCTCCTGCTCGATTGCGGGTTCACTGTTCGAGGGCTTCCGTGAAGGTCTTCCTCAAGCGAGCATTTATAATGCGTAACGGTATACCCCCAGAAACTTGCTGTCGCTCAGCAAGAGCCAACAGGTCGTTGAAGGTCACGTAAACGGCCCCTTCAGAGTCCATCCAGATCAGCAGTTTCTGGCAAAAGGCATCAAGACCCAGCGTTTGCGCCGATGCCATTGCTTTCCCGCCCGGACCTGGGCCACCGAACAGAATCAGCCGCATTGGCTGAAGGATAACACCGTACTTCCGCGAGCGCTCGGCGAAATCCACTTTCCCGAAATTCACCGTATCCGATTGCGCGTTAATAGCCTCCATTATCCGCTTCTCGGTAGTGGCGAAATCATGCGGGCTGTCGAGCGTGACGAGTCCGGCATCCGGCACCGCGTCGGAGGAAAAACGGGCAATTGCGTCGGCGGAGATGCCCTTCATGGCGCTGGCGATGGCCGCCTCGTAACGAGCGCGTAGCGCCTCGTCATCGGGCAGCGAGAAGCGGTTCACAAGATAGTCGAAGCCATTGGCGATGACTGCCGCCCCGCTGGAATTCCGGTCCTCGAAGGCCAGCGCACGCAGTGGCAGGTCAATTGCTGCAAGGGGCGCGCGCTCCAGGATGGCCGCCTCCAATTTCGGGTCGGACCAGATCAGGACATGAGCAGGCGGCATCGACCTGCACGCATGGCGCCTTTACCTCTGCATCCTGGAACACCGTACATACAAGCTTGTATTTAAAGAGCAGGGGTTCCATTGTCTATTGACGACAGGGAGGCTCATACGTGTTTGCTGTATCGCAGTTGTCTCAAGCGACAACCCCAAATAAACGACCGACACCGGCTGTTAATGCCATAGCCAGGGCGCCCCATAAAGTCACTCTAAGAGAAGCCCTGATTACTGGCGCGCCACCTGCGCGTGCAGCAATAACACCCAGTAGCGCCAGGAATACCAACGAACACAGGGCAACGAGAATAATGAGCTGTGATAAAGGAGCCAACCATGCTACATATAATGGCAGTAGCGCTCCTGCAGTAAAGGTTAGCGCTGAGGAAACCGCTGCCTGGATGGGGCGGGCTTTACCACTTTCCGTGATGCCAATCTCATCTCTCGCATGTGCCCCTAATGCATCGTGCTGCATTAGTTGTTCCGACACCTGATTCGCGAGTTCTGAAGTCAGCCCGCGTGAGATATAGATTTTTGCCAGCTCATCTTTCTCGAACTCGACATTTTCCGCCAAAGATTTTCGTTCAAGTTCAAGATCCGCATTTTCGGTGTCAGACTGAGAACTTACGGATACATATTCCCCTGCTGCCATTGACATTGCCCCGGCTACCAGGCCGGCCAAACCCGCAAGAATTATGTCGTTCTGCGCTGTGTTTGCAGCCGCAACGCCAATAATAAGGCTACTGGTTGAAACGATGCCGTCATTCGCTCCCAGTACAGATGCACGCAACCAGCCAATGCGATGAGAACGATGTGCTTCATGATGTGTCATACACTTTCTCCTTGCTTCACTCAGCTAACGCTGAAGCCGTGGGGCGCAGAGCGGCGAACGGCTTGACCACCTTGTTAGGCGAAACCC
The DNA here is from genome assembly GCA_045106435.1 of Rhodothermales bacterium. Taxonomy (GTDB): domain Bacteria; phylum Bacteroidota; class Rhodothermia; order Rhodothermales; family JAHQVL01; genus JBCCIM01. The sequence continues at coordinate 10,647 of JBGCEN010000199.1, read as the reverse complement.
GCATCAGATCCAGCCCCTGAACTTAGCCGCCAGCCATGGCGACACGGCCGTAACCAACAGCACTACCGGCCAGATATTGCCGCCCTCGAAAGCGTAAGCCTCGAGAAGTTCGGATAGCGTCTTGCCGCGAAAAAAGCCAAACGAGAACTCGAAAGTCAGCGTTAACACCAGCCAGCCTACTCCGATGAGCATTAATTGAGCCGGAAACCGTGCACCCAGCCACGGCAGAAAAACATAGGCAACCGCGAGAATCAGGCAGCTGAGTAACACGCCGCTTAGTACCATACCCGGTATAGCGCCAAGATTCGGAATGAATAACTTTTCCCTCAGCAAGCCGTTGACCACCGCAACGACCAGTATCGCAAGCCAGATGACCAAGGCTTTGACGGCTACTCCAAGTGACATAGGCTCACCTTGTAATGCATAACGCCCATTTCAGGGTGTTCTTGTAGATCCTGCCATGCTTCATGATGACACACCGGTTACATCACTGCTTCGATTCGGCCAATCCGCAACGGCACCTTCATCGTGCTCAATAATCGCTACCGCATGGATGTCAACCCACCTTTCCACATCTATTGGCTCGTGACGGATTGTGTTTTCCACCGGATAGCGAAGCGGCTGCCCCGCGAGAACTTACTTCAGTACCTTGGAGTCGAAGATACCTGTCGAGCGCTGGAATATGCAATCAGCGCGGTCGCCGTGGCCAATATCAGTGCCATGCCAAAAATCTCCGAGCCGACCAGGCTTTCATTTAAAACCACGACGCCGAATAGCGACGCGGCAACCGGTTCAACCATTGCCGCAATCGAGGCCACGGCCGGTGAGGTATGGTTCAGGCCGACGATATAGAGAATGAACGACAATCCCGCGCCAAGCACCCCCGGTGCTGCGAACAGTGGCCAACTCGGCGTGCTCAGGACGGCAACGGTCTGGTCGATGCCTGACCCGCAGATCATACTCGTGGACAACGTCTGCTGAGGCCTGCAAGTAAATCAGTCGGCGAAAAATGTGCTGCCAAACGTCAAAGTAAGCGGCGGTCGGCGCAGCCGGGCGTCCGAGTGGGAAGCAAGGCGACGAACGGCTTGAACGCATTGTTATATTCTTACTCGATGCCGATTTGCGAAATGACCGCCGCAACGAGAATTGCGAGTAAGATTGCACCAAGGGCGACCACAGCAAATTGAAAAGCAATGGCAACGCACCCGAGAAAGGCTGCACCTCCTCCGACGCGCAGTGGTTCTCTCCTGGCGAAGCTAACAACGCCCAAGATCACCGCCAAACCGCCAAGAACGCTGGTAGCGATACGCACGCCCTGGTCGAGATCGAAATTTCTGGAATACGTTTTTTCTTCAATTTCTTCGCCTTTCAGTGCGGCGATTGTGGCATTTTTTATCGCAACCGCTTTTTCTGCGACGATTTTCTCAAGGCTGGGTTGAGGCGACAAGGGGCCCATCCAAAAATGAACGATCGCCACCAGCAGTGCGACAGCTCCGATTCCAATGCCAATGAAACCTAGCGTAGACCTGCTCTCTTCCATCGATTCTTTTCCCGAATATAACGACCAAGCTTGCCGTCCAGTGAAGCGCCTTGCTCGCCCATGTTTATGTGCACATCACTCTTTCATTAGATAGTTGGCCACGGCTTGATAGGCAGGCAACGATGTTGGGTCAATCTGCGCGTTCTTCGCCGTGGGAAAAGATGCGAACCGCACGATGACCATCTCGGCGATTGGATCCACGTAGATGGTTTGCCCATGAACACCACGTGCAGCAAAAGCGCCATGCTTGTTATGGAAAACCCACCACATGCTACGGTAACTCCCGCCTTTAAGCGTTTTGTAGCCAGCCTTGGCAAAGGCTTTCTTATCGCCACCGGCTCGGATGTTTTCCACAACCTCTTTCGGGAACAACTGCTGCCCATTGATCTTGCCGCCGCTAAGCATTAGAAGCCCAATCCGCCCCAAATCTCGCATACCTGCACTGAGTCCGCCACCCGCAAAAGGTGTTCCCTTGGCGTCCACGGTTATATATGCACCCTGCTCCGCGCCCATTCTGCTCCAGATACGCTCCGACAGCAGCTGCGCAAGATCCCTGCCTGTGACCCTCGATATAATCCAGCCAAGTGCGTCCGTGTTGATTGTCCTGTAGCCAAATACCTCACCGTGGACGCCGTCCTGCTTGACGGTTTGCAGGTATTCAAAATAGCCGTTTGGGCCTTTATAATCCTTGGCTTTCGGTAATGGGCTCGCCGCCTTTGAATAAGCCCAGATATCCGCTTTTGGGTCGGAGTAGTCCTCGCTGTAGTCAAGAGCTGTGGTCATCTCCATGACTTGGCGCACAGTTGCGCTGCCAAACGCGCTGTCCTTGAGTTCTGGGATGATTGAGGAGACCTTTACTGTATCGTCGAGCCGTCCCTCAACCACTAGGATTTCGGCTAGGAGTCCGGTAATGGACTTGGTCATCGACATGGCAGCATGCTTGCCCATCTCGTCGAGGCAGCCAAAGTATTTCTCATAAACGACTCGACCCTTGTGAAGGATGAGAATGCCGTCGGTATAATTCGCCGAGAGGGACTCCTTCCATGTCATCGGTTTACCGCTACCCAAGGGCGTGAAGGTCACGGCGTCAATATCGTCATCGATTACGTACTCTAGCGGGACCGGCGCGCCGATGCCTCTATTCACTTGCTTTGTGGGCATCAGTTCCCGAATATGGCAAACCGTCCAACGCAACTTTGGGAAGTTAAAGAAATCAGATTCCGGCTGCATAATCAACTTCCCAGGCGACGGGGGAAAGCCCGTCATCCAGTCCAACCGCCTGGGGTCAGATTCCTCGGCGCTCATGTAGGAACCGGATTGCGCATAGGTTTGGGCAGAAAAGCCTGGTAGCACCAGGAGGCCTACGAGCAGAGTGAGTGAAATACGGAATGGGCGTTTCAAGATAATATCTCCACGCAGGACATTGACTTCTTCACTTCATCAAGGGCGAACGCTTCACATCACCTCGCCGGCAGGAAAAGCAGAGCGAGGAACGAGCGCCGCTTTTTACTGGTCGAGTGCATGTGTTAGTTGCCAATTTGAGCGTCCTTCCCTCTTGAGTACAACCACGAACCTGCAGTTAATAACGCATATAGCCCAACAATAAATAACAGTTGTTGAGGCTGATGGCCAAATTCGTAATACAGTATTAGTACCGTTCCAAACAGAAGCCCAGTAAAAGCAAGGATGGTGATGGCTGTTGAAGAATTGGTTAACTTACGAACCTGATAATTGGCAAAAGCCATTAGCATCGACACCAATAAGAATGTGATGCTGGCAAATTCCAAAATAACCTCCAGACCACCGGCAAGCACGAGAAGGAATGCCAGAGCAGCCATACTCACAATTGCATACACAGGTATGCGGTTAATCCGCGTAACAAGAAATTCTGGAAGATAACCATCATTTGCGATTACAGCCATAAGCCTAGATGCGCCAAACAAAGTGCCACTTATGGCGCTGCTGGTTGCAAGCAATGCGCCCAAAATAACAAGGTCGGTCCCCCAGTGGCCCAGGATATCCCCAGTGCCCGCAGCTAGTGCAAATTCTTTATTCTGCTCTATTTCCTCAAAGGGAATAGTCAAAATAGCCCCTAGCGATATGACGAAATAGATCAGAATTGCCAAAAAAAGTGCTGAGTAGATTGCCTTTGGGATGTTCTTCTCAGGACTTTCCATTTCATCCGTTGCATGAATTACAAGTTGAAAGCCTTCATAAGCCACGAAAGTAATTGATGCGACTATCAAAAGAGAAACTAAGCTGGTGTCACCATTATTTTGTAATAGATTCGGAATCGATGTTTGTTTGTTATTAATGAGTACAAATGAAATGATCGCCAAAATGAGGAGCTTCGTATAGACCATAAAATCTTCGATTTTTCCCATCCCTTTTACGCTCCATATGTTAATGAGCGTGAATGTCAGGATCACGACGCCCGCCAAACCTTTTCTCGTCCATTCGCTGTCTGCAAACGCAAACCCACTAATGGCATAAGATGCAAAAGTATAGGAGTAAAGAGCCAGGGTGCTGATGTAACCAAACACGACCCACCAGCCTATAAGCGAAGCGGAAAATGAAGACGTTGGAAAAGTCCTTTTATAAAATGAGTAGGTGGCACCCTCATCTTTGTAATAGACACCAAGCTTGATGTATGAATATGCAGCGAGAAAAGCCATCATGCCGCCAAGAATTATTGCCAATGGTGTATAAGCGCCTATCATTGATACTGAAATCCCGAGGACAGTGAAAATGCCTCCACCAATCATCCCTCCAAGCGCAATCGCTATAAGTTCGGGGACGCCAAGGGATCTATTTCGTTTTCTATGACACGAATTATTGTAATTGGTCACCTGCATCATCAGTGTTTTTAGGCTACAAACGCCTCGCATCAGCGTCAAAGTGCGCGCGTAACGGGCACTTTGACGCTGATGCGATTGTTAGCTGATCCTATTCTACTAGTTCGACTTCGCCAGGCCGCCAGGTCTGATCGATCCAGGGTTCGAGCGGAGCATACATGCGAAGAATGACAAACCAGCTTTTACCGGGAACCGTCTCAATCCAGTTATTCTCCTGTCCTTTTGGTGCTGTGGGGCCAAAGTAGATCGTGAGTGATCCATTGGGGTTATTCTTGATCCCCTTGGTATTGGTATCGACGCTCGGGTACTTCTGGTTAGTCTGAAGCATAGAACGGGTCTGGGTGTCATAGACTGTGACAGCCCAGAAATTGGCGACGGGTGGGTTGGCGGGAAGCTCGAGTTTGTAGGTTTCAGATCCGTCAAAGGGTTGTCCGCTGGCATCAACATAAGTGATTGTGTAATCGGAACCCTTGCCCAATCTTGGGGCCGCCATCGCCGGAGTGACTGCAGTGTAGGGGTAGTGGAACATCACCCGTGCATCGGTGTTCATGGTCCGGCCATTCTCTCCGTTGAAGTGAACATTACGGGCGTTGTACGCCATGATCCAATTGCTATCGGTATCGGGATAAACCCGCACACCCTTCATGTTCTTCTCGAAGCGCGGGTACCACACTATGGAGCGTGATGCGGCATTGCCGAGCGAGACCCCTTCGGCCAGGATCTTTTTCATCCGCTCGTCAGGGGCGAATTCCACCCCCTTCTCAATGCCGATGGATGCAAAAAGCCCGCGCGTCTCGGCGTCAAGCATCTCCAGTGGCTCATACTGGATAATCCTGTCGAGGTGGTGGTAGAACTCACTGTTGTTCGGGTGAATGGTGTTGAATGCCTTTCCGGATGTACTCACCCACTTCATCTCCGGTTGGTCAGCGAACTTCGAGAGTGGGTAGACCTTGACGTTGTCCTGCACGAGAGAGGCGGCAGCTTTGACATCTCCATTCTTCACGGACGATCTCAGAAAGACCCAGATGCGGTACGTCTTCGGCCTGTATACGGCAAAGCCATCTGGAATCGGGCCGTCATAACCAGGAGGGAGGTAAAGGTATTTCCCTGCTGTTGGGAGGTTGTTGATATACCGGAACCAGGCGTCATTCGCGGCGCCAAGGAGGCCGTCGGGCACTTCGACTACAGTCGGACCATCGCGCTTCAGGTCGAGGTCGGGTATGGCATAAACGGTCGAGCTGTTGCCTGTGAGGAAGAGTGACTCAGGCCCCATGAGCTTATCAAAGATCATAACCTCATTTGCCTCGACTGCACCCATGGAGTGGGCACCGTCGATGAGAGCATTGACGGAAGCGCCGGGCATACCCTTCAGGAAGGCGTCCATGGCGCGGGCCGTGTCGAGGTAGTCGTAAACTTTCTCGGCAGTCTCCGGCAGTGGCGCACCATCCATAAATTTTAAGATGCCGATTGATGTCTCGACCTCACCAGGTGTCTGGATGGAGTTGAGAACTTCCTCAGAAACTTGGGCGAAAGCACCATTGCTAGCAAGCATCGCGGTACACACTGAGAGAATGATCAATGCTACGATTTTCTTCATGGTTCTTGCCTCCTCTTTCTATTGTATAGCTGTTTATGTTATTCAGCTAACGTCTAGGCTGTGGGGCGCGAGCCGCGGTGCGGCGTAGCGTCCCACACAAGCGCCTTGTTAGCTTTTGCTTTCATGAAGGCGACCTTCCACATATTTATGCAGAATGCTGGCAACGAGAGTTTGATAGGGTATGCCTTCTGCCAGAGCTTTCTTCTGCAAGCCGCGAAGGTCCTTCGATGAAAGCCTGATGTTGATTCGTGCGTCCTTTTTGAACATGGCCTCGGCGTATGACTGGTGCCGTTTTTGCGTATCCGACGCCTTTTTCGACCGCTTCAGCTTGCCTCTTTCAAAAGCTTCCAGGATCTCACGCTCGTCACTTGATAATTTGCTCATCTGTTTTAGCCCAAATAGCTCTTCGTAGCCTTTCGGCTGGGTATGATCGTTTTCAAAAATACTTCGTCATCCGATTCCACGAATGGAACGAGATATACATATTCCTCGATAGCAATGATATGAATCTGCTGGCCGTCGTAACATTTTTGATTGGGATGGTCAACCGTATCGAGGATATCTCCAGCCATGATATGAAACACCACATCCTCAAATGTAACCCCTCTTTCAGACTTTAATAGGTCATTCTTCTCAGGGTTCCATGAAATCGGTTTCATTTGCAGATATTAGCACAATGTGTGCCTTTCGTCATAATACAGCTAACGCCGCAAACACCGGCGGGAAAACCAGAGTGAAACGGCGATTTTGAGATCCGCGTGATTTGCCTTGTTATGGGTGTTTTGGCAGAATATACCAATATTTGGTACAGGAGAGAAGGTATGGCCCGAAATACTAGCATTACCCTTGGTCCCCATTTTGACGAGTTTATAGCTGCACAGATTGAGAATGGTCGCTATGGCTCCACCAGTGAAGTAGTTCGAGCTGGGCTGCGATTGCTGGAAGAAACGGAGGGAAAACTCGAAAGATTGAGACGCCTTTTGGACGAAGGCGAGCAAAGTGGAATTGCTGACTACTCCTACGAGAGCGTTATTGCTGAACTGGATAACGAAACTCACTAATGCGTTCATTTTTACTTACGGCTGCAGCAAGAAAAGACATTATAGAAATTGGCCAATTTACTACCGCTCATTGGGGTAAAAGACAGCGGGATAAATATCTGAAACAACTGGATGAAGCTTTCAAATTGCTTGCCCGTCAACCTGAGATAGGAACGGATGCATATGAAATAAGACCCAAGTATAGAAAATACGCTCAAGGCAGCCATACCATTTTCTACCGCCCTGGTACTGACTCTAAAATTGTTGTTATTCGTATTCTTCATAATAGTATGGACGTTGAGCGGCACCTTTAAACCCATAGCGACCAAGCTGTGCGGCGCAAACGAAGCGCAGCGTAGTATGCGTCCGAACGAGCGCCTTGCTAGGCTACCACATGAAGCTCACTCCAAGCCGAAGAAATGACATGATACGCTGAACGCAACAAAAGCAAAGCAAGACCGAGCGCAACTATGATATCTGGCCATCCTCTACCGGTTAACCAAATTGCTCCGGCCGCAACAAATACGGAAAGATTGGATGCAATGTCATTGCGTGAGCATTCCCACACCGAATTCATATTGACATCTTCGTCACGGTGTTTCCAAAGCAAATACAGACATACGCTATTTGCAGCCAGACCGAGAAGACTAAACGCCCCCATGACTTCAAAAATCGGGGTGCTTGGAATATATAACCTATAGATGACCGCGAACAACACAACAATTGCTGCCATAAAGATAAGTAAACCTTTAAATAAAGCAACCTTGGCTTTAGCGCTATTGCTTCGTGCGACAACATAAAGACTAAGCCCATATGTTAGAGCATCGCCCAGGTTGTCAAAGCTGTCAGCAAGTAGTGCTGTTGAGCGGCTATACAGTGCTGCTCCAACAATAATCAAAAACATGACTGCGTTTATACCAAGGACAATCTGAAGCGTTCCTCGTTGCTTTTCACGAAGAGCATCTATCGAGCAATCATTATTACAACACCCACTCATTGACAAAGCCTCACTTGCAACCCAACGTTCGAGTTAAGTGGCCGTAGCGAAGCGGAGGTCACAACTTGAAAGACTTGTTATGCTTTTATTATCTATCACCCTGAGCCCCTTTATCTGCATTGATTATAAGCGGCTTTTTATATAATTTCGCTGCATTGAGGAATGATAGCTGCACGGCAATTTCGTCTGGCAGCTGTGCCAGCCAGTTACGTATAGTTCCGACCGCAGAATTGAGCTCATCCCAGCGTGAAGTAGTGTATGTATCTACACCAACCATAACTCGATTAGGGTAAGTAACAAAAAGTTCATACCAGTCATCATTAATGATTCCATCTGTTGCAATGCGTTCATCTCGCATAGAAACATCAATCGACAGGTTCGGGTAGCGGCGTAGGTAATCGGACACCAAATCAGGATAAGGAAAGGTGCCAGCATGCGCCCAGATTACTGGCTGGTCTGGTGCTATCTCATACAATGTATCGATAACTGCCGGGTCACCATGAATTAACAGTGGTAACTTCCACGCAGAAGCCAAAGTTATAACTTGTTTAAACACCTTGCTATGGCGGTCACGAGCAAAAATATGTAGCTCGCCAATGCCACGCCAGTAACCACGTTCAAGCTCTTTTTTTAAATAAGAGATAAACGTTTTATCAGTTGTCCATGAGGATTTATCTGCGCTGTAGTGATGAACACCCAGTAATGGCACGATACGATCAGGTGCCAACTGATATAGCTTATTCATGTGCGCAGATGGTGTACTGCTAACGGCTGCATAAGATATGGCATTACTATCTAACAGATTGACAATTGCCTGCGGAGTAAAACGCTGAGCATCTTCCACTGTGTAGTGTAGGTGCGAATCAAACAATGGCTGTGCAGTAAGGCGCAATGAAAAAAGTAAAATCAGCAGGCTGCAACAATATCTTAAAAGCATATACAACTTTATTCAGTAGTTTTATTAAGTAGTGCTGAAGAAATATTTAACTGCTTTTTAAAATTAATCATTTTCAATGCCATCACCGTCATTGTTAGATATCTTTATTCTGATGCCAGTTGGTAGTTTCTCTTTAAGACATAACGTTTAAAATAACGCGACGCGTTTTTTGCGGTCGCCGTTGATTGACTTGTTATGTGTTTTATTGCTATCATGTGTACACGCTCGTTTAATTATACACAAAGGTGGCTGTAATGAGAACTAATATTGAAATTGATGATAGCTTAATGGCTGATGCTTTAAAAGCAACAGGTTTGAGCACTAAAAAAGAAGCTGTTGAACTTGGACTTAAAGCATTGATTAAATTAAATAAACAGGCTTCCATCAGGGCTCTTAGAGGCAAGTTAAAGTGGGAAGGGAACCTGGAAGAAATGAGAGCTAAATAATGATACTGGTTGACTCAAGTGTTTGGATTGATTTTTTTAATGGAACTGATTGTCCTGAAACAGATAAATTAAATGAAATACTTGGACTTGAAGAAGTTGTAATTGGTGATTTAATACTTGCTGAGGTATTGCAAGGATTTAGAAGTGATACAGATTATAAAGCCGCTAAGAACGTTTTAACTTCTTTAGTTGTGCATGATTTATTAGGTAGGTAAGGATATGGCAGTAAAAAGTGCCAATAATTTTAGAAAACTTAGAAAAAAAGGTATTACCATTAGAAAAACTGCAGACGTAATTATTGCTACATACTGCATTGAAAATAAAATACCCTTGTTATTTGCGGATAAAGACTTTATACCCTTTGTAGATAATTTAAGACTGAAATCTGCCTATTGATTTTTACAAATAACGTTTAAATAAGGGGCCGCCGCAGTTCGGCGGTCCCAGCACGCGCCTTTTGTGTGCGATCTTGATTGATTTGTTAGGAATTTATTGTAACCAACATCAGGGCAAACACCGTCTAATAGTTTTACGCAGAATGATTGTACTAAACCACAAAATTTAAGTGGTCAGCACCCTTTTTGCTGAAATTTTCCATTACGAGGAAACCGGGGTCAGGGACAGACCACGTGTTGTAGAAAATAGTTTAATCGTGAACTGCTCCTGTTTATCAATCAATGGCAAAACAATATAGCAAGCCGGCACCGCCCGAGCTTTCGAGTGCTTTTTGACTACAGCCCCTGCTGAAATGTGAGAAGTTCCAGGATTTAGCCCAGTTATCCTCTGAAGGGCCGGTTTTATCATGATGTCCGACCGCCGCGGCACCTTCTTCATTGCTGAACCAGTTCTTGCAGGTGAAGCTCGCATGGGGCGAGAATGCGGTGCCATCTGGACGAGAGCCGGTTAGGATATCGTGTTGATTTGGCTTATCACCGCGTCCATTGACCATTTCACCTTTTTCGTTCAATGCGGTCTGTTTATTGATGTTGTTATTGCCATGCAGGTGTTCCACATCCCGAGCGATCAATTCGCCTTTCGCATTAAACCAGGGTCCTTTACCGATACGATCGCGTGCATGGATAGAGGGTGTGTTATTTTCCGGGTTTTTATAGTTGACTCTTCCGGTGGTACTCAGATAGGCACGCCAGGTCCTGTTACCCGCACCCGCATCATCGGCAAGATCCTGACAATGCTCATCGGCACCTTCTATGCCACCGAAATTAGCGCCATCACCC
>JBGCEN010000198.1:0-14134 GCA_045106435.1 Rhodothermales bacterium | reverse complement strand
GTCTAACATCGAGATAGCGCTTAAAAACCCTTCAAAATTGGACATTCCTTGATCGGTGTTCGATATTCGAGACTTTGTCCAAAAGGACAAAGTCGAGCTAAGGTTGTTCGGTAGCAGTAGAATCTGCCGTTGCCGGCGCATCATCTTCAAATCTGCGTTTCCAGCGGCGGCCTTTCCAGCCAGTTGAATCCATGGGCATCCGTTGAAAACGGAGATCTCCCTCGCGCCGGTTAAATTCAGGCGGTGGCCAACCCGGTCGCCGGCGGCGATCTTGCTCTATCCACTCACGCAGTTCAACCTTCTGCTCCGGGGTCAACACTTCGGCCAGTTCAGCGCGCAATTCCTGAAAAACCTCTCGGTGCTCCATCACAATGGATCGACGAATTTCCATTTGCTGACTGGCAGTCTTCTTGAGTATCGCCCGAATTTCTTTCTGCTGCGCTTCATCTTTAGGTTTGATGACACGTTCGAGAAATCGCGTCATGCCGTTTTCATCGCGCAACGCCTGGATTTCAGCCACACGCTGTGAGAACACGGCACCGGTAGCCAGCGACCCAATGATCACCCCAACGATAAGCGTTCCGATAATTATGACGATAGATTTAGTTTTTGCGGTCATGGCAAGGTCTCCGTCTCCGATTGGGCTGCGTAATAATCCAGATCATACACAGCCATGGAGGTTATGGGCGGCATAGCAAAGATGGACTCCGTAGTTGACGGGTCTGAAGAATATCCGTTGGATAAATTAATATTGTAGACAGCAAGACACAAAGCGAGAAACAAACCTGCAATGGCCACTGGCCGGAAAAGCCTTGTCAGCAAGCCGGCAAGCTCATCCTCCAACGTATTGGAAGCAGCATCTGGCGCAAGCTTCTTCATCAACCGATCAGTAAAGAAAGGATCCAGCACGTCCTCAGAAGAAGTAATTGCAGCCTGCTGCAAAAGAGACTGCGTTGCTTCCAAACGAGCCAGTTCATCCCTGAGGGCAACCGAGTGTTGTAGACTGGATTCCAACTTCGTCACATCAGTATCCGAAAGCTTTCCTTCCAGATATCGAAGCAAGAAGTCGGTATCGAAGGCTTTTTTTGAGCCTCCGTTAAGTCCTGTATACTGGTCTTCTTTCATGATCTAACTAAAAATATAATTTCATACTGCAAAACAACCGCCACCTTAAATTTGATGCACTTGAGTGAATCACTGTTACGTAGGCGCAATTAATGGTGCAAGTACGTCTTTCAACTTTTTTTGCGCCCGACTAAGCCTTGACAGTACGGTCCCGTAGGCCAAGTTAAGCATTTGCGCTGTTTCTTCTGTGGAATACCCTTCGATCATTCGAAGCACTACAACAGCGCGATGCTTCGGCGGCAGGGTATCGATGGCAGCATGTACCATTTTAGCACGTTCGTTAAGCACAATTGCATCACGAGAATCAGCAGCCGGCTCAGATAAAAGCTGCGCGTCGTCATCCCGGCTTAAAAACCGACCCAGAAATCGCTTGCGCCGGCGTAAAACATCGAGTGATTTATTGATAGCAATCTTTTTGACGTACGTCGCAAAACTGGCATCTCCTCGAAACCGATCCATGGTTTGATAGCTCCGCACAAAAGCCTCCTGCACTACATCATCAACGTCGCTGGTCCTGCCGAGCATAGAAACTACAGTAAGCGCTACGCTCTGCTGGTATCGCTCCACAAGCATACGAAAAGCTTTTCTATCGCCCTTTCTTGCTTGTTCTACCAACACGGTTTCATCAACCGTTGCCTCATTCAACGCAGCGCCTTCTACAGACGACGATTCGGACAAAACAGGCTTGGCCGGCTGTTGAAAACCTTCCGCGTTCGTTTGTCCTGCCTGCTGTTCTCCTTTTGACAAAGGTGCGCTATGTGGTTGTGAAGCTAACAAAGTGTCATTTTGCATGATCCTCGGTGGTCAACGTCAGACAACTGGGGCCCGCTGTCCGCAGGGTGATGCATATCCCAGTATCTGACGTGGAACCACGAGGATCAAACAGTGCTTGCGTAAATTCTGTTGTTATTGATGGCCATTAAATCTGAATAAGATAACAAGCTACCGTTTAGAGCGCGCATTTGACAGGAAGAAAGTAAGACGGGAAGAAAAAGACGGTGCAACACTGTCTTCCCTTCATCCCGTCCCCCTTCAATTCTCCTTTTAAAAGCCCGGTCAGCGTACTAGGGCGTGTGGACAATTAACTTGCAAAATGCATTTCGCGTCCTTTTGCCCATAGCTGCGTTCCTTTTTGCGCCCGATGCGCTGCATCGAACTCAAAAAGCGCCTTGATCTGAACAAAAATGCCATCGAATGCTCTTTTCCCTGCTAATTGTCAACACATCCTAGCGTTTCGATCTATTTAACCGTCCTGTTCCACGCCGGCTTCCATCTTCTCCCGTGCTACTTTTCATTTTCTCAAAAGCCAATGCCCTGTGGATGGCGATGATCTCTTGCTGTTCTTCAGTCAAAATATCGTTCAGGGCTTCCTTCGACGCCCCCCTGAGCGCACTTACCTTTTCGCGCATGGCTTCACGATCACCGTCCGATGCTTTAAGTTCATCGAACATTGCAGCTGCCTTTTCTATCTGCTCAGCCATCAGTGCTTTCATCTGATCTTGTTGATCGCTTGTTAGCCCCAGCGCTTCGATTCTTGCTTCAGAGAAAGCTTCACGAGCTTCTCCCCTGCCAAAACGTCCACTGCGTTGTCCTTCTTCACTTCCTTCTGCGTTTCTCCGTGCTCTTTTTTCTTCATTGCCATTTCGGCGGCTTCTAAAACCTTCCCCCCGTTCTTCGCGTGCAGCCTTCATTGCGGCCAGTTGCTCTTCTGTGAGAATGTTTGCAAGCTCTGCTTCCATCGATTCGCGCAGTTGTGATACAGCTTCTTTCATAGCGGTCTCATCAAGAGAACCTTCACGTCGTTTGGCAACCAGTGCTTTCATTTCTTCACGCTGTGATTCACGCAGCGTTTTCAATGCGGTTTTCTGCTCATCTGTTAAGTCACCTACTACATTTTCAAAGGCCTCCCCACGCTGAAAACGGCCTTTACGATCTGATTTTTCGCCGGCTTCTTTGATAGCAGCTTTTCGCTCAGCCATCTTTGTTTCGATGCTGGCAAGCAGTTCATCCTTTTGCTGTGCAGTCAGTGTATTTTGTAGCTCCGCCGCCACATACCACAGCGTGCCGGGCTCGTTTTCGCCGCGTTTAGCGATCAGTTCATCGATCTCATTTGCCTGCTTTTCCGTGAGCTGAAGTTGATCCGTCAGGGTTGATACCGAAGGGGCTACTGCATCACTCTGGCTATCCAGAATGGCGTTGCTCGAATCACACCCTGAAAAGGCAAAAACTGCGAGCAATAAACCGAGACCTATCGTCCGGTTAAATTTTGTGTATAAAGATTGATTTTTCATAGCTGTACTGAGTTTATATCTAATATTAACTATTTCCGATTTTGCAACCTGGTAATTTTCAGTCTGATAATTTGCAGTCTCGTACTGTTTCTTTTCACCATTTGCTCTTCCAGAAACAGCTAAATGGCATTCTCATGATGCATCAACTATTTTAATAGACGTAGCATTAGGCTATACATTCCATTTAGTGCTATTTTCTTTTCCAATACGTCATATTCGTTGTATACAGGCTATTTTCAACTATATCACATGCGTCGCAGATCTTTTCTTCAATTGTCAGCTGCCTCTTTGGCATCGTCTTTTATCAGACCACCGGCAACATCTCTACTGCTGCCCCAACGGAAATTCACCATGAGTCTGAACCCGGGGGCTATTGGCGTAAGCGTACCCCTGAACGAATTGATTGGCTACGCTGCTGATTTTAGATTTGAAGCCATTTCACCACCTACGGAGGAAATAGCCGGCCTGTCTGACCAGGCCATCAAATCGGTTCGCGACCGCATGAAACAGCACAACTTACAATGGGGCTGTGCCGGACTGCCTGTAGACTTCCGCAAAGACGCGAGCACCTTTAAACAAGGGATAGACGCACTTCCTGCCAAAGCAAGAAAGCTTCAGGAAGCCGGCGTTACCCGGATGAACACATGGATCATGCCAAGGCATGATACGCTGACTTACCACGAAAACTTCAAGCAACACACTGCTCGACTGCAGGAAATAGGCAATATCCTGGGTGATCATGGTATCCGGTTTGGTTTAGAATACGTCGGCCCCCTCACCCTTCGCGCGCAATGGAAATACACGTTTGTTCATTCTCTCAAAGAAACGCGGGAATTACTCTCGGCAATCGACAGAAAGAATGTAGGCGTTGTTCTCGACAGCTTTCACTGGTTCACAGCCCATGAAACGATTGACGACATCCTCACTGTAAGCAACACCGAAATCGTAGCATGCGACCTGAATGATGTACCTGTTGGACGCAAAATCGATGAGCAAATTGATGGACAGCGTATGTTACCCGTTGCTACGGGCGTCATCGATGTAAAATCTTTTCTGCAAGCGCTTGTGAAAATCGAGTACGACGGTCCAGTACGCGCGGAGCCTTTCAACAAAGAGCTAAACGATCTTCCCAATGAAGCCGCCGTGTCAGCAACCAGCACAGCCATGCACGATGCGTTTAACTTGATTTAATGCGCTATGCAATCATCCAGGAAATATATAACCAGCTTTTTAGTCCTCGCGTCGTTCGCATTTGGAATGCTAGGCTGCAATGACACAGATCAGCCGGTAATTTCAGAGCCGGCCCTGCAGCCGGCCTTCGAGGCTGAGGTATTAGATAGCAACGTCAGCATTGGCTATGGGCTTACGATTGGTCATGTAGATCATGACCGTCAGCCTGATATATTGCTGGCAGATAAAAAGCAATTTGTCTGGTATCAGAACGGCTCCTGGGAGCGTCATATACTGGCCGAAGATTTGACAGCCAGAGACAATGTGGCGATTGCCGCCAGAGATATAGATGGTGATGGTCTTGTAGAAGTAGCAGTTGGCGCGATGTGGAATCCTGGCGAAACGAATGACGCCAGTTTATCAGGATCTGTGCACTACCTCATCAGGCCTGATGATCCAACCCAAAAATGGGAGCCGGTTGCATTACATCACGAGCCAACGACGCATCGTATGCAATGGGTAAAAACGGGTAATGAGACCTTTGATTTGGTTGTGCTTCCCCTGCATGGCGTTGGCAACGAGGGCGGCGAAGGTGCAGGAGTAAAAGTGATTGCCTATTCAAAGCCAGCTGATCCACGCGCTGCGTGGCCTATGCACGTGATCGATAATCAGATGCACATGACACACAACTTTGATGTGCAGGAATCACAAACCAGCACAACACTCTACTTAGCCGGCAAAGAAGGCGTACGCAGTGCGCTTTATAACGGGCAGTGGCCTACCTCTGCAACAGCGATGGACCTACTCACACATGGGGCCGGCGAGGTGCGCATCAGTGCTAACGACAACTTGCCGCTAATTGCTACCATAGAACCAATACACGGTACCCATCTGGTCGCCTACGTGGGTGAAGAAAACCGAGAACGCGTTGTGCTCGACTCGACTTTTGCTCAAGGACATGCACTTGCGGTTGCAGATGTATTGAATTTGGGCCGCGATCAAATCATCGCCGGCTGGCGCAATCCCAATACTGATGACAAGGTGGGTATCAAGCTTTATATTCCCGACGAAACAGGGACAACATGGTCGGTACACATCATTGATGATAACACGATGGCCTGTGAAGACCTCAAGGTCGCTGATCTGGATGGAGATGGTAAACTCGACATCATTGCAGCCGGCAGAGCCACCAACAACCTCATAGTTTACTGGAACAAGTCACTATAAAAATCTTGAATATAATATTATCCACGCGAGGCCTTTCTTGTTTGGCATTGATGGGGAGTCTTTTCCTATTCAGCGCCTGTAGCTCCAAGATTACCAGCGAAGATCTGATGGAAGAACAAGAGGCCGGCGATCCATCTACGCTCGCAGATATCGTTTCGGTGAGCACTTCCGGCCCATCCAATGGTTATCAGTTTTCAGTAGGCATACGCAGCCCGGATGAGGACTGTGACCTCTATGCAAACTGGTGGGAGGTTGTGAGCCTCGACGGCGCACTCATCTACAGAAGAATTTTGGCGCATAGCCACCCGAATGAGCAGCCCTTTATTCGCTCTGGCGGCCCTGTAGAAATTTCAGCAGACCAGGAAGTTATCATCCGTGCGTACATGCATCCAACAGGATACGGCGGTACGGTTTATCAAGGATCAGTAAGCAGTGGGTTTCAGGCAATGCAAAAGCCGGCGGATTTTGCAGCAGCATTGAAAGAAGCAGCTCCGCTCCCAACAGGATGTACGGGGTAGGGTCGCTTCACAGATTCCCTGTTGCTTCGTCGGGGAATCGTTCAAGGTTTAGGGTTCAAGGTTTAGGGTTATTTTTGTTGCATTTCCTAGATAATACAAGCGTACGTGAATATAGCAATTCTATACACAGGGGGGACGATTGGTTGTGTTGGAGACCCCTTAAGGCCTTTAAGCAAGGATAAATTCGAATCGGCATTTGAGGCCATCATCTCCCCCATTATTGCGACCGAGTACCCGGACTGTACGCTCAGCTTTCTCCCTTTTGACAGGGTACTGGACAGCACAAACATTCAGCCGGCGGATTGGTGCGATATGGCTGAAGGCATCCTGCCGCACTATGCCAACTATGATGGATTTATTGTCTTGCATGGCACAGACACCATGGCCTTTACAGCTTCAGCGCTGTCTTTCCTCTTTACGGGCTTACAACAGGATGGCTTCCCCAATGCTGTCTTAAGTAAACCCATCGTGTTCACAGGATCACAGGTCCCGCTTTTTCATGAAAATGAACAATTCGAATACAGTTTACTGTTTAATACCGATGCATTGCAAAATGTGTGCGGAGCCATTGCAGCCGCCCAACTGAGTATTCCTGAAGTCTGCCTGTATTTCAACGACACCCTTTTCCGGGGCAACAGAACAGTCAAGACCAATGCGGATGAATTCCATGCATTCTCCTCCCCCAACTACCCGGCGCTGGCTTCTTACGGCATCGAATTCGTTTTGGAGAATGACCACATTTTACATCTGGCAACCACACAAGAAATCTCTCTGGATTCACCCGTCGCACGGTTAATTATAAAAAACCAGCTCGACTATCTAAAAACCCACATCAATCATTCGACCATCATTCCTTTCCTGGCTTTCCCTGCATTTTATTCGCAGACATCTAACACCAACATCTTGAGCGAGATGCTGGAAGCAGCCATTGAAAAGGTAGATGTCGATGGGGTTATTCTCGAATCATATGGTGAAGGGAATTTCCCATCAGGCAATCCGGATACGCCGGAAAAAGGGGCCATCTATAAAACACTAAAAGCAGCTCACGACAAAGGCATTGTGCTCATAGATTGCACGCAGGTATTGGATGGCGTGGTAAACTCTACGGTCTACGCAGCCGGCTCATGGCTCGTTGAAGTGGGCGTTGTTGGTGCCTACGATATGACATCAATTGCCGCGCTTACAAAACTGATCTATCTCAATACTCTCAAAGCGTATAACGGCAACAACTGGGATGCCCGCACCATTGCTCGTCTGATGCAGACGAACATCACGGGGGAAATAATGGATGTAAACCGGCTCGACTCCCGCGGTAAATGGTATTTAGGGGTTGGTGAATCTATCGATGCATTAAACGGATCTGCTTCACTCGTGAATGACAGCAAATCTGGTCCGTTGTTAAAGGATGCCAAAGGCAAGATTTTATGGCGAGCATTGGCGAGCCCTACAAATACGATGATGCCGGGCCGGCTTTACATGCAAGGAGATGGCAACCTTGTATTCTACGATAACTCGAATACGGTCTTATGGACCTCAGATACAGCCAGTTCAGAGAAATCTACCTCTATGCTGATTCTGGATAACGGCAGTTCAGATGCCGGTATCAGGCTTTTTATTTACAACTACGCGCGGGAAGAGATTAGTCGCGTTTTGTACGAGGTGGAGGGGCTGTAGTGAGTTGATCGCTACGGGCCCACCCCGCCTTCGGGCACCCCTCCGAGGAGGGGAATTGTGTGGATCGAGCGTACTTTCCGAGCAATGCTCACATCTAAACACTTAGCTATGAATTAACAGAGAGGCTTCTCATAACCACATCCGTCATTCCTGCGCAAGCTGGAATCTAGTGTTTACAGTTGGAAATAACCTGTTTTCTGGATTCGCCGGAATGACGGAAGAAACAGTCGGGTCATTACAGAAATAATACTGCTAACATGTTATTTCTGTTGGATATAAGCACTTTGTGCTTGACGCCTATTTCCAAGGCGATGAATTGTCTGGATCGAGCACAATTTTGAACGAATACTAAAAGCGAAGTAATTCGCTATCCTTCTACCAGATTCCCCTCTCGAGAGGGGACAGCTTCGACGAATATCGTCGAAGCAGGGGTGTGTCCACGCGCCTCTAAAAAACCACCAATCCCCCAAACAATACTCAAATAGCTATACCTAAAATCAATACGAAACCTTACATTCCCTTGGCATAGATCAAATGGCATAGATCAACCAGCCATCAAACACCTTCAACCCGCTACATTGTGACCAAGGACCAACAGAACAACTACCTCGCCACCTACCGTGATGGCCTGCTTAATGACATTCTCCCCTTCTGGACTAAAAACAGTGTAGATCACGCGGACGGCGGGTTCATTGTGGCGCTTGACCAGGATGGTTCTATTCTGGATACCGACAAAGGGATGTGGCAGCAGGGCCGGTTTACCTGGTTGTTATCGACACTTTACAACACAGTCGAAAAACGAGAAGAATGGCTGGCCCTTGCAAAACATGGTATCGACTTCCTCACCAAGCATGGCTTTGATGAGGACGGGCGTATGTTTTTTCAGGTTACCAAAGAAGGCCTGCCGCTGAGAAAGCGCCGGTATGTATTTACAGAGGCGTTCGGCTCCATAGCCTATGCGGCGTATGCAAAAGCGGCCAATGACGATGAGGCGGCGCAGAAAGCCGGCGAATTGCTACGTCTGGTTATTCGCTACAACTCAACACCCGGACTCATTCCTCCCAAAGGCGTGCCGTCTACCCGGGAAATGCAGGGCATTGGCGGTCCAATGATCAACATCAATCTTGGGCAGGTTTTGCGTGAAACCATTGATGATCCGATGAGCACAGACCTCATTGATCAATCCATTGAGAAAATCACCCGCTACTTCATGAAGCCAGACCTGAAGGTCGTGATGGAGAATGTTGGACCTGCCGGCGAAATCATCGATCACTTTGATGGCAGAACGCTAAACCCCGGCCACGCCATTGAAGCCGCCTGGTTTATCCTGCACGAAGCCAAGCACCGTAACAACGACGCTGCACTAATCGAGATTGGTACAAACATATTAGACTGGATGTGGGAGCGCGGCTGGGACAAAGAATACGGCGGCATTCTGTATTTCAGGGACCTGCATAACAAACCTGTGCAGGAGTACTGGCAAGACATGAAATTCTGGTGGCCACACAACGAAACGATTATTGCGACCCTTTTGGCCTACCACATGACGGGTAATGAAAAGTACGCCGGCTGGCACAAACAAGTGCACGACTGGGCCTACAAACACTTCCCCGACCCAGAACACGGTGAATGGTTTGGCTATCTGCATAGAGACGGGCGTATATCTGTACCATTGAAGGGCAATCTCTGGAAAGGCCCGTTCCACCTGCCGCGCATGCAGTTGTATTGCTGGCAGTTGTTGGAGGAAATGGTGGATTAAAGACTGCCGGCAAGCTTTCGGTGACTCATTCGATTTGACAGGAAGACGCGAAGATAGGAAGACAAACAAGTGGCTACGTCCTATCTTTGCGTTGTACTTTCTCCCCGTCAAAACAAACAGGATCCCAAAATACCCGAACGGATTAACAATCGGGTTGTATATTAAACCATGGTATTGTGATAAATTGATAGTCCAAAGTATTGTGAAACCTGTCAACTTGTCATTCTGAGCCCCGCGAAGAATCTGGTATTTATTGTCGACTATAAGTCAATCCGAGGTGGTTCATTTCAAACAGATTCCCCAATCAAGTTGAGAACAGGCTCTTCACATTCTTTCAGGATAACAATAAGAGCAATCTATACTGCTTATCGAATTTCATTCTGATGTTAAATCTATAGATCTACAGACGTGGAATACACACAGCATTATATCGAAATCCCGCCTACATTCCATTCAGATGCATCGGAAACGCTGTTCCAGCGCTGTTTGGGTTGCGACATTTATCTGCTTGATAATGGAACGCTCTATGTGATTGAAAAAGCCTATCGCAAATACCCGGGCTACGACACAAAGGACACTGTATTCGAATACGCGATGTGCCTTGATTGCTTCATGCGAATGCAGGAGGCCATGTCGGAAGAGTCAATGAACCGTGTGCGGTCCTACTTTGAAAGACATGTAGACCTTGCAGAGCGGCAATCTTCCATGTTGAAAAAGAATTCTCTCGTGGTTGATGACTGGCTTGATCGGTGCATGGTAAAAGGTACGCCCATCGCTGAAATGAACGAGTACCAGATCTTCGGCCAATGTGACGGCGGCGACTTGCTCTTCACCCTCTTCCCCTACGCCATCGGTGGAGAAGCCATAGACGAAATCAGCCTGCTTTTGTCCAACAAAACCCTTGGAGAAATCGACGGCTTCATGGACGAACATTTTGGCTTACCGCCGGAATTGAGGAAGTTGTTGATTGAGAATAAGATGTTTGTTGTTTAGTGATTCAGGGCCGGCTGTACAAGAGTCATTCTCAGCCTTTCAATATCAAATGAAAAAAGAAAAAACTCAGCGATATTGTAATGGCTTCTACTTTTACTGCAATCGCTTTTCTTCGTCTTCCTCGACTTGATCGAGGATCCATGTAAGTCATAGTATTCAGAAAGCTCATCAAACATGAAAGAAGCCATTGAAACAGTAAATACCCACGCCATTTAATCCGTTTAAAGGACCTCCTCGATCCTCAAGCTCTCATGGATCCCCGACCAAGCCGAGGAAGACACTTTTAATCGTTTTGCGATATCGGACAACGGTTTTCAACCCTTAATTCGGATTAAAATCTGATTTTACCCTTATTTCTTCACCTTTAAGCCCTAAACCTTACCCCAACTCAATAACCCGTGTATTTGACGTAGTCGCGCCGGTATTCTTATCCACAACGACCACCTTTAGCTCGTACTGCCCCGCCGGTACGGCGCTCATATCAATTTCGCCATATTCAGCCAGATTTAGCTCTTCGCTCGTTCGTTCGTAGGTGAGAGAAAGTAAAGGATCACCGGAGCCTCGCCTGAACAATCCTTTACGTTTGCCTTTACCGCCGGGTGGCTGGAGGATGTAAGTGATCTCAAAATTCGTGAGGTCGTTGTCCGCGTAAGTCAGGTTGTAGATTTCGAAGTAAATGAAGAACGGATCTTCAGGGCGGTATCCCCTGCCGGGGTTTGATCGTAAATACAAGCCTTTCTTTGCATACCGGCTCGGCCGATCCATCGGTGTCACTTCAAAAGCCGGCACCAGATCGCTGATCAGTAATGTGCGGCCTGACGAGCCGGGCGAATAATCCGGCACTTCATATTCGAACTGGTAGGAGCCAATCCAATCGGTGTCGGTAATGCGGGCATGCAGGTTTACGTGATAGGAATCAGGAACGGCTTCAAACCGGATATAATCGACCGCAACGGCATCCTTTGCCCTGCTGGCATCCACATTCAGTTTTTCAAACGAGGTATAGACTTCATTCCAATCTTGATCATGTACAGACAACCCTACTTCAATCCCCAATCGATCACGGCCTTTCAATGCTTCAGAGACCGTACCAATGGGCACAGAAAAGTAAATCTCAACTTCTGTGGTATCTGATGTAGCATTCGAAGCATCCTGAAAAGATGCCACAAAATACGGCAGCGGTAAATGTAGCGTAGTTTCCGACCACTTGTGCCTGTCTGATGTCAAGCCTGAATGAACATACTCCAGGCTTTGATCAAACAATTCATTACCAAACGCAATGAAATCCAATTCCAGCTGCCGGCTTCGCCCAAAGCTTGTTTCACTTTCCTGCACCCGCATTGCTGAGGCCAAACGCGTGTAGGTCCCGCCCCAGCTCTCACGTGCTTCAAGCACATCCATATCTAGAGGCAGCGTGGGCACCAACTCTGCCAATTGGCCGTGCCCTTCAAAATGAAAATCCAGCTTGGGGCTGCGATACCGCCAGGATTCAAGGAAAGAAGTTGCTTCATTCACTGAGGCGACAATATTGGCCGGCTCACCGTGCCGGATAAATATGAGTCCTTTATCACCAAACGCTCCATTGAGCCAATACGCCAGAGGAAAGTCGTTGTCTGCCATTTTATCTCCGCGCACATTATTGCTCACCCGGTACGCCTCCCGTGCTTCGTAGAAAGCATATTTCTCTTCAGCTTCCAGCAATCGCCTGAAATGCTCCAGCATTCGCAAATCTACTTCCTCTGATCTGGCTGGATTTCGCTCGTTTATTACGCCGGCAAAAAAAGAACGATAGGCCGCCGGCGTACGGGCCTCAAAAAAGTTCTGCACTTCGAAGTCATTCAAAATATACTTGAAGTCTTCCAATACCAGCCACGCATCTGTTTCGCTGCCTATAATGTCAACCGCTTGCTTAACAAATGATTCTGCTATTTTATGCTCCTTGAGCGCATAATAAACGCGCGCGCGCGACAGCAACACCGGCTGTAAAGGAAGCGATCTTGCTGTTTTTAATACGGCAGAAAGTTTAGCATCTGCTTCTTTCAACTGCCCGGATGTCCTCAACAATTCCGCCTCAAAAAACGATGCGTATTCTGACGGATTGTTCGTTAACCATAATCCAACTTCCTGCGCATCTTTTTCATGCAGGAACTGATGATAGAGTCGAAAGAGGGCCACAGATACGTGTACTGCGTGTTCATCTATTTCAAGCTGCCGATGCAATAATCGCAAGGCCTGATCAAAATCTCCCTGGTACCGCTTCAAGATACCGTAATGAAATAATACATCCTGGAAGGTTGAGTCCTTTGCCAGGAGGGCATCAAAATCTTGCCGGCTCCGTTTCCAGTCGCGCTTTCTTAAAACGAGCGCCCTGCGTACACCATACTCCCGATAAGCAATGGCCCGCTGTAAAAGAAGTTCAGGATTATCCGGGCTTTCATCCATGCGCCCATTCATTTTCCTCAATATCTTTTCCCAGGAACCATCCTCATATCCAAAATCTATCGGCTGCAGATTCCGGGCTTTGTACGTGTAAGCCAGTCGTTCTTGTGCAGCGGCGGCGCCAGGGGTAAGATGGGCCAGAATAAAGACGCAACACGCGCATAAGAAATACGCATATTTGCCGGCTAGCTTTGTGGAGATATGACACATACGAACGTTATCCGGGAGATATCAGCAATCATTCGACAACGAGTTCACGCATGGCCGCTTTGCGTAACTCCGGTTATTTACTTACGTTACGGCCACGAGCTATTTGTGTTCAAATCATTACCCGAATATGACTGCCAAACGCGAAAAATTACTCCGATTTATTGCCAAAGATGATATTGAAGTAGAAGAATTCCCGTGGGGTCCGCACGACTGGATGAGCCGGCCCGGACTTACCGAAGCTGATCACCTGTTGCTTGTCCGCGTGAACATGCCCCCTGGAAAAGCGCACCAGTTTCATTGTCATCCCGAGATGGAGGAAATCATTTACGTGATTTCGGGAAAAGCAGAACAGTGGGTTGAAGAGGAATCCAAAATTCTTTCCCCCGGAGAGATGGCGCACATCCCCAAAAATGTGGTTCACGGCACGTATAATCCATTTGATGAAACGCTGGTATTTCTCGCCATACTTGCGCCGGCTGTATTTGAAGGACCGCCGCTTGTAGATGTGTTCGAGGAAGAGCCGTGGTGTAATCTGAAGACGCCAATGTATTTCGATTAAGGTACAGGCATCGTTATGGGTGCTTTTTTGCTAAGAACCTGTCTACGATCTATTTCCGAGGTGCATTGTGCGCCCTTTTTGCCCATATCTGCGTTCCTTTTTGCGCCCGATGCGCTGCATCGAACACAAAAAGCGCCTTGATTTGAACAAAAATTGCTGCAAATGCAAT
>JBGCEN010000197.1:0-9613 GCA_045106435.1 Rhodothermales bacterium | reverse complement strand
CTAAACGCTTCGATAAAAGCCCCCGCACAACGCCACGCATTTGATGGGATATCCCCGCGCACTTCTTTGCTGATTTGTCTAGGTCTAAGGCGAGACCTGTTAATTGTTTATAATCAGCACTATTTAAATGCAATTGCCCTGACCCTTCTAAAGAGACAAAAATTCAGTCATTTGAGCCGGCGTTAAATCAAACTTGGCAATTTAGCTAAGTTGCACTTAATGTATTACGGGCTCTAAATCCTTTGAAATAGCCATTTTGAGTTATAATCATTGAAATAAGCCTTGAAAAACTGAAAGGACCATTGTTTAACCTGGATGTCTGTAAGAAGAGAATCACTTCTATTGAATAGGGACAGAAGTCTCTCCGGACAGCGTCTAAATTGGATAGATCCTTTATAATACCATGAACCCTGAAGTCACATACATTTCTGCGATAGAAAATCATACACTCAGATTGGTTTTCGAGGGGGGTGAAGTGCGGGAATTTGATCTAAAACCTTATCTCAATTTTGGAATTTTCGAGGAGCTTAAGGATGATGCATACTTAAAATCCGTAAAGATTGAATTTGGCTCAATTGAATGGCCAAACGGACAGGGATTAAGCCATGATACGCTGTTCAAAAAAAGCAAACCTGCCGCTGAAGACACCAATGCCTAAGGGCTATGCTATGCTGCTGATTCCATGAATCCTTATTAAGCCAGAGACGGCAATCACTTTCTCCTTTCCCCATCTCCTTTTCCCCTCTTCACGAAATCCCCTCCATCAAGCCAAACTCCCCAGCCACCTATTAACCCATCCCTTAAATAGCCGATACCCCAGTTGCGCACTACTGGCATCTCCCGTGTACACAATAGATCCGTGGCGCTAGATTGAATTTGTGATAGCAACCGGCAAGTATCTTGATGGGGACTCTTCTTAAATGCAATTCCATATCGTGGCGTGTAAGCCTGTTTATGGCCATGCTTTCGCTTGCCGCTATATTGCAGGCCGGCCTCCCTACAACCACCCTTGCACAACCGTATCTCACACGCGGCTACGCCATTGAAGATGGCCTTATTCAATCACAAGCGGTCGCATTGCATCAGGATAAAGACGGCTATTTATGGATAGGCACACACGGTGGGATTAGCCGATTCGATGGACTCAACTTCAACTCCTACACCATCGACGACGGCCTGATCAGTAATCGTACCCAAGCACTACAAGAAGATCGTTCTGGCCAACTCTGGGCCGGCTCTACCAATGGGATCACCATCTTCGGGCCAAACGGATTTGAGTATCTAACAACAAAAGAAGGCCTCATTGACAACAACATTAACGACCTGCTGCTAGCAAGCGATGGCAACATGTGGATTGCCACGCAATCCGGAGTTAGCACATATGATGGCAAGAAATTTCGTCATTATACAACCCATGATGGTCTGGTATCATCTGTTATCACATCGATCGAGGAAGCACAGAACGGGGACATATGGGTAACAACAAGCCAAGGGGTTTGCGCGCTTAAAAAAGACCAATTTACTTGTCATACAACGGAAGATGGCCTGCCTCATCCCTTTGTCACCGACATGCTTATCGACAGCCGGCGAAGAACGTGGGCCTCTACACAGCTTGGTACAGCGCTACTCTCAGTAGATGGACTGTCGGAATTTATTCCCAGAAATGATTTACCTGTCGAATCTACCAACGCACTTTTAGAAGACTCCCAGGGAGCCATATGGATAGGTACAAGAGAAGGCGTGGTCAGACTCGACAGCACCGGGAGGCAAACCCATAGCTGGTTAGGCGGAAACTGGATTGCCACCACACTTTTTGAAGATAACGAACGTAACATCTGGGCCGGCACATTGGGGCGCGGTGTAATAAAATTCCAGCAGACGGCCTTTTCCCACATGAATCCAGAGCTGGATTTCCCGAAAGATGTGTACCTCGGTGTTTTTGAAGACAGTCAGTACAGAATATGGGCCGGCGCCATGACCAACGGCCTCTACAGATTGGGCCTCGATGGCGTCAAGCATTTTGATACCGAAGCCTATCCCCTTACCCGGCACATCAGATCCATTGCAGAAGATAACAACGGCACGCTATGGTTTGGCTCAGGATACGGCGTCAGCCGCTATGATGGCAAGGACTTTAAAACCTACACAACACAAGAAGGCCTCTCAAACGATTATGTTTACAGCATTATGCCGGATCACCAGAATCAGATCTGGGTCGGCACCATCAACGGTCTGAATGTTTTAAAAGGAGATTCCGTAGACGTTATCGACCTGGACATCGGGAAAAATCAGCAAACCGTTTTTGCGTTGTATGAAGACATAAACCAACGCGTCTGGATTGGTACAGCGCAAGGGCTGATGTATTACGAAGACAATCAGCTAACTAAAATTGAGGCGCTGGCCGGTCGTCCTATTTCTTCTATCCTCAAGGATCCAGCAGGAGATTTATGGCTGGGTACCCTGGGATATGGCGTG
The DNA here is from genome assembly GCA_045106435.1 of Rhodothermales bacterium. Classification (GTDB taxonomy): domain Bacteria; phylum Bacteroidota; class Rhodothermia; order Rhodothermales; family JAHQVL01; genus JBCCIM01. Next base: position 7,138 of record JBGCEN010000197.1, on the reverse strand, counting down.
TATCGCCTTAATACAAGTGCAGGAGCAATTGTCGACACCCTCAATACATCTCATGGACTCAACGCCGGCACCGTTTATTTTACAAAATTTGACGGATTGGGTGATCTGTGGATTGGCACAAGCAAAGGCGTTAACCAGCTTGACGCCGAGGCCTACAGGATGGAAGGCGTCAAACAGATTCGCTCGTTTGGCAAGGAAGACGGCATTGTGGGCATGGAAACAAACACCAATGCAGCTACGCTGGATCATCAAGGCCGGCTTTGGTTTGGGACCATCGATGCGGTGATTAATTATGATGCATCTTCCCGGCCAGTGAACGAAACAGCGCCACCTGTTGAGGTAACAGGTGTCCGGTTATTTCTTGAGCCCACCGATCTGGAGACATATACCGAAACGGATCAGCCCTCACAACAAGCAACCGTGGTTTTTCCTCACCAGGAAAATCATCTGACGTTTGATTTTGTTGGCCTGAGCTATACAACACCCGAGCTCGTAACGTATCAATATAGACTCGCAGGATTTGACGAAGACTGGCAAAAGGGTACCACTAGCCGATTTGTGACCTATGCAAATCTGGCCCCGGGGAAATACACTTTTGAAGTTTCGGCCATTAATAGCGATGGACTGCTTTCGGCAAAACCTGCGTCGCTTGCATTCACGGTATCCCCTCCGTTTTGGCAGACCCCCTGGTTCATTTCCCTGAGTATTCTTTCTCTGATATTGGGTATTGCCGGCCTGATTCAACTGCGTACAAATACGCTACAGAAACGAGGTCAGAAGCTGGAAGAGAAAGTCGCCCAGCGCACTGAAGACCTGAAGAATACACACGCAGACCTGCTCGAAGCACGAGAAGAAGCACTTCAGGCAGCAAAATCCAAGAGTACGTTTATATCATCCATGACCCATGAGTTGCGCACACCCATGAATGGTATTATGGGCATGGCACAGGTACTCACGGTGACCAACATGGACGAAGAGCAGGAAGACTGTGCGCAAACCATTATTGAATGCAGCACGATGATGATGGAGATCATCGAAAACCTGCTCTCCTTTGCAGATCTGGCGGCCGGCAAACGTACCGTATCTACAGAGCGATTCAGCTTGACCGACTTGCTCAACGAAACTGTTTCTGCCATCCGGGCCCAAAGCAATACAAAGCAGCTGGAAACCCGATATTTCCTTGCGCCGGCAGTGCCCCGGGAAATCGTGAGCGACCGGGAGCACACCCGCCAAATATTACATCATTTGTTATCCAATGCCGTTAAGTTCACCCAATCAGGCATGGTCTTTATCGAGGTGAAGCTGGAGCAAGGGACCAAGAAATCCAATCTTATCTTCTCTGTGCACGACACCGGTATCGGGATGGAAGAGCACCAATTGAAACGCGTGTTCGATGCCTTCTCACAAGCAGACATGAGCATGTCGCGCCAGTTTCAAGGTACAGGGATTGGTTTGGCACTGGTACAGCAGATCACCTCTTTATTGGATGGCAAGCTGAGTGCCAAGTCATGGCCCGGCATAGGGTCTTCCTTTCACTTTTCGCTCCCCCTGGGCCCGAATCAGATCCCCGCATTGATTCCAGAGAACAATCCGTATACACTGAATGGCAAGTGCATTATGATTGTTGTGGAAGATGAACGCGAGCAGCGCCGGCTGGCCCTGATGTGTACGTCTATTGGCATGTCCGTCGTCAGAAACACCCAGAAAGCAGCAGATGTCGATATCATCATCGCAGATCCAGTTAACGTGAGCAAAACCGTTCGCTACCCAAAAGCAGCGCTGGTTTTGTTGCACGAATCCGACTCAACAAAATCAGCCGGCACCATACTGGCGCCGGAAGCGCCTGGAGAGGAAATAGAGCGGGTATTACAGGTTATCGCGAGCGAAAAAGTGATCTAAACCGCTCACCCCAATCCAACAACCATTGGCCCCTTGTATATCCGAAAAACGAGGGAAGAAGCATGAATTTGGGGGCCAGCGGGCAAACCATATATATTTTTGCGAATCACCTTGAAACCCAGCGCAAATTATGTAGTTTACTGCTCACCTTCCTCGGTAGCTCAATGGTAGAGCATTCGACTGTTAATCGAAGGGTTGTAGGTTCAAATCCTACCCGGGGAGCCATTTCGTTATTTAAAAAAGCGTAATCAGTTGCAAGGCAACAGGTTGCGCTTTTTTGTTTACAACTGGAATTGTTACTGTTAGCTCAAACGTGGGGCGCTAAAACAAACTGTAGATAGAGAAAAACGGAATGCTAAGACAAATGGCACGGTCATTCAAGCTCACCCGCTTTTCCAAGAATCATGGTGCGGGTTGAAGCTGAAATATAAAATCTGAGTTTTTGCAACTGATCTAGAACAGGGCGAATTGCTGGTATGAACTGCTTAGATTTAGCATCAATTAGGAGTCCCAACGTACCAGTCATGGGCAACTTCAGTGACTGCGCAGTTCTGCGAGCTAGCATATCATCCAGCACCACAATTGTCCCCGGCATTTCCAAACCCAACGCCAAAACTTCAGTCTCACCAGGCCCTAACCCCGATACGAGAGGCAATACAGCAACACTTGCCGGACGCTGAATCTTCATCCATGCAATTTCTCCGGGCGCGGGCACATTCACGCCGGCTGTTGCTCCGACTTCAAGCTCCCCGACAACAGCCTGCGGCACGATCACTTCATCGGCTAGCTCATCTAATAATTGAATCAATGATAGCTGATGGAAATACTGCAACGAAGAGGTATCACAAATAATGTCAGCCAAGGCGTGTTTCCTGATCCAGGTCTTCTTCACTTAAATCAAACGACTCAACACCATAATCTGCCAATCGAGAGAGAAAAACGGTCCGGGGAATTCCTGCCAGACGTGCAGCCGCACCAGAAGACATACGTCCCAATTCAAATAATTTTACTGCTGCAGCCATACACAACTCTTTTCCGACGGTTTCTGGAGAAAGACGTAAGTCCAGGACTGCATCATCGGGGATATTTAGAACTATTTGGCTCATAAGCGATCTGATTTAATCAGGAATTGATCTCAATGTATTAAAAAATACGCCTTACCAGTTACTAAGTTTGGGTTAGATCAATACGGTGTCAGTTTATACGTGGCGCCGGCTTCCCGTTGCTCCCTGAATTTCTGGATGGCGTTTTCCTTTCGAATTTCTGCCTCAACCCTCAGCTTTGCCAGGTATACAGCTTCCTCGTCTTCAATCCAGGGTTGGAGGACTGTCGGCGTGGCCGGCGGATTCAATTCCCATTCATCGTTCAGCATGTCAACCGCACGCAGCACCGGTTCTTTTTCCTCCTCATCCAGTAGCCCATAGGCATATCTGGTGAGAAAATCCCGAATAACGTCCTCTTCTTCCAGCTCGATTTGCTCGAAGAAGGCTTTCTGTGCTCTGGCCATTTATCTTCCCCAGTCTGATTGTAAGAATCGCTCCATGTGTTTCGGCGATATGTTTGTGCCGGCTGCCAGCCAGACTCTGGTACTTGCGCCATTCCGGCACGCTGCGGTAGGAGAGGTTGTGACAGTGCCGGCAGCGGAAAAGGAGTTTGTTGTAGGGCTTGTGGAGTTTGGTCGGGGAGCTGAACGCATCAATAGGCAGAACTTCTTTCATTGAAGTCTCTGCCTTTTTTGTTTTTGTGGGGATGCTATACTCAATCGCAAGGTCGTCAGCACTGAGCTCTTACGCCTGATGAAAGATCTCAAGAATGCCTTTTGTTCAGATAGAGAGGGTAACGACTTTTCGCGCAGCGCCAGGCTTATACAAGTGGCTTCTTGATCAACATCAATAACCGAAATCCAACGTTCTTCAGGCGCCTGATCGTTTGGCCCTCGGCTTCAACGACGTCAGTTCCTCAATCTGCACAGGCCGGCGGGTATCGATGCTTTTCACGGCCCCGATCCCGACCAGGACCCCCATGATCCCATCTCGCAGGCCAGCCGATTGCCCGAGAGGATCGGGGGCCTCCGGATGTTTGAAAATCTGATCCTTGAGCAGTTCGTCGGCGCCGCCGTGCCCTCCTTGCACGTGAGGCACCTGGATGATTTCCGACTCCCCGAAACTGTCCGTGACTCGGATTTCGTCGTAGTCTTTCATCGGCCAGGGCTGGCTGTATTGAATCCAGGTCTCCAGCCGGCCTCGCTCTCCGTTGAACGCGATGCGAAACCCTTCATACGGCAAAAAGGCATTCAGGGAATAACTCACCGGGACGCCATTCGCGTAACGCAGTTGCACATTCATGCGATCGTAAATATCGATATCCTCCGCCCACACGCAGCCGTCGCGAATATATCCATCGTGGTGCTCGTTCGCCACGTACATGTTCATGAGATGCTCGCTCTGGGTGATGTCCCAATAGTGCGCGCATGATTGCTGGAACTCGCAGCCGCTGCACCTGGCGGATCGAAAGGCGTTGTTCTTCCCGTAGTGGACGAGGTCTCCATAGGCATATACCTCCTCCGGCTCCGAATCGACCCACCAGTTGAGGACGTCGAAGTGGTGGCTCGCTTTGTGCACCAGCAGGGTACCCGAATGCTGCCGGCGACCATGCCATCGCCGAAAGTAGGACGCGCCGTGGCTGGTATCCAGGTACCAGTGAAAATCGACAGACTTCATCTCTCCGACGCGCTGCTCGTGCAACAAGGACTTGATGCGAACCATCGTCGGCATATAGCGGACGTTAAACGTCGAGATCAACTGCCGGCCCGTTTGTTGCTGGACGTCTATGATGGCCTGCGCCTTTTCGGCATCGGTCGTAATGGGCTTCTCCGAGATGACGTCGCACCCTAACTCCATCGCCTTGATGATGTAGGCGTGATGCGTTGCGTCTACAGTTGTAACGATGACCCTATCTGGCCTCGTTTCCCGAATCATCCGCTCGAAATCCGTGTGCGAATAGGTCGGGCAATCGACGCCCATATATTGCCGGGCAAAGGCGAGGCGGCCCGGATTTGCATCGCATAACCCTACTATTTCGACGTAAGGGCCATAGTTCTCCACGAGCGACTTCCCCCACATGCCTGTGCCCCGGCTCCCCGTCCCTACCAGCACAACCTTCATCGGATTACGGTTTTCCATCCTTTCGTTCGGATGCGCTCCAGTCAGCAGGGTAGCGGCTGCAGCGCCACTCGCCGTTTTGATAAAGGAACGGCGTGAATAGTTCGAATGATTATTCGTATCCATAATCGGCAAATTTATCGAAGGATCAGAAAGAACGACCCGGCCAAGGCGAGCACGAGCCCCCAGATAATCAGGAATCCGGAGACAGCCAGCCGGCTGGGGCGGGGAATTTCGAAATCGGGATGGTCTATGAGCACATCCCTCGGCGCCGGCTCGACCCCTTCGGGCAACGTAAAGGGCTCTACTTCCGGCTCGGGTTTGAGTACAGGCGTTCGGAGACACATGTAGAACCGGTCCAATTGTTCGGCATCGACGCGGCGGGTAAACAGGCTTACCAGCACGATGGCAACAAAACCGCCTCCCAGGTAACAAATCATCTGCCAGGGCAGATAGATCTGTCCCTCCCACAGCATCCAGGCCGGCAGGACGTCCGCTGCGTAGGCATTAAAATCATACAAAACCCGCCCGAACAATTCCAGCCGGCTCGTGGCCAGCCAGATGATGAAACTGGTCAGGGTAGCCACCCAGGCCGCCGCGGCCGTCGTTCTCCGCCAGAACAGGCCTACCCAGAACGCTATCCCCATCATCGCCTGCATGGCCCAGAACACCTCCAGCCCTTCTACCACGCTGGAAAACACAAACGCAAAGTTCAGCCCGATGAACACAACGCCGAGAGAAGCCAGCCGACCCACCATCAGGTAATGGCCATCCGGCTTATGCCGTGCAATGTATCGCTTGTAAAGGTTCTGCGTAAACAACGCCGACGACGTTATCATAAACGCATCGCACGAACTCATGACAGCGGCTACAAGCGAAGCCACGAAAACACCGATAAGCCCGGGAGCGACAGCCGGCAACAAATCGCCGGCCATAGCGCCGTATACAAAATCGATGTGCAGGTCCGTGCCGGCATACAGCCCCAGCGCCACCATCCCCGTCAGCACCCAGGCGATGGTACAGACGCGCTTGATCAAATTACCGCCGGCCACACCCCAGCGCCCTTCGACCTCCGTCCGCCCTGCAGAGCTTGCAGCCAGATTATGCGGCTGCGTCACCCAGCCGATCAGGCCGTTTATTGCAATGACCGTAATGTAGAATGCATTAATTTCACCGGGCGCTACCAGTTCGAAAAAGGCGGGGTTGTCCACGAGCTGTTTCAAGCCGTCGAGGCCGCCCACGGCGTCGAGCGCAAAGGGGAGGATTAAAAAGGACAAAACGACGGTGAAGATGCCCTGTATAAAGTCGGTGACAATAGCGGCGCTCAGCCCGCCGGCCATCCCGTATATGACGAACATCAGCGTCATGCCCAGGATAGCCCAGGTAGAGGGCACCGCTCCGTCCGTTACCGCCTCGATCATCGAACCGGCCCCCTTCAGCATCACCCCAATCGTCACGATGAGTTGCAGCATCCCCATCACTGCATACAACCCTCCCAGGCTATGCCCGTACCGCGCCTCGAAATAATCTGCGGTAGTCAGCGCACGGGTGCGGCGGAATAAGGGGGCAATCAGCCAATAAAACGGAGTCACCGGCAACCATAACCATTGATACCAGATGCCCGACGCCCCCGAGGTATACGCTTTTGCAGCAACACCAACGGCCTGGTCGGAATGCGTCCCCGTCCCGAACGAAAACATCATCATCATCCATTTGCCCCATCCGCGGTCACTAATAAAGAAATTTGCCGTATTCTTAACGCGCCGCGTCGCATACAGGCCGACGAAGGTGATGCCGACCAGATATACAACCAATACGAGCCAATCTATCCAGGTAATATTGTCCATATTAGAATTTAGAGAATGCGTGCATCAGGTACACTCGGAAGCTATGAATTGATTAATTTAATCCAGGTTGTGTGCTATAAAACAAGGTGTTCAACTTGAGTGGTTAGTGGTTGGTTTTTAGTGGCTAGTTCTCTTTTTCCTTTACTAACCACTAAAAACCAACCACTAATCACTCTGATAAAGGCTCTTGCAGCATGGCACACAACTTGGATTATTTTAGAATCTAGAAGT
>JBGCEN010000196.1:0-11882 GCA_045106435.1 Rhodothermales bacterium | reverse complement strand
GATTTTCTTCCTTTAACATGAGATACAATTTCTGACCAGATTCGATACAATTAACTACAGGAAAGTCGCGTTCAGACATCCAATGTTTGAATACATCTGAAATCACGCGAGCAGCATCTTGGGGAGATGCAATATTAGGGAGCTGTGTTACGATTGCAGTTGCCTCTGCGTCAAACTCATCGGATGACGAACCTGAAGCAATAAGTCCGTATGGATCCCATTCATTGAGTACTTTACTAACTAGCGTAAAAGCTTTTTTGTAATCTTCCTTTTTTTTAGCATAACTATGGATTTACAGTACGCATAACGACCTGGGCATAACCCGACAAATATCTGAGAGTAGAAACCGTCTTCAAAATACCATTTAAACGAACACTGAGGCAAGCAGAAAGTCGCACGCCTTGAGCCGGCCATTCATGGCCTTGTTATACCCACCCAATAGCCTAAGCTTTATGTAGACCGGTTATAAGCAACTCTTCTCCATCCTCTTCATCTGGACTTGCTTTGATGGAGCTTCTTGCTTCAGGTCTTCAAAAAACGAGTGACCGGTTTTAATCAATTGAACAACATGTCAATGAAGGCCTTGGTCTCGGCTTCAGACATTGTGCGAAAGGTATCGAATTTGACATGTTCATTCGGTGCATCCAGGTTCAATTCGATTCCCCAAAGAGGATGGATGCTGGTAGGTAGCATGGCGTAACGCACATCACCCAAAACATTGGAACGCTCCGGGTGCCAGGCGAGAAATCCATCAGAGAATAATTCAAAGCGTTTGATATCACGATAGACGACCATCTGGTCTCTTACTTGAGGCAGATCACGGTTGATATCGAAGGCTTGCACCTTGTTACCCTTAAAGACTTTAGCATTATTGAGCAGTCCAACACGTACAGCATCAACGTAATACATGCCATCCGACTCATAAACCGAACGCCATAGCAGTAGATTGCCCAATGTGGGTTTGACGATCAGGCGCTCAATAGTGTGGCCACGTTGCAGGGCCTGTACACGAGCAAGAGATTCAGCACGCTCATGCTGAATCGTGCCGAGTAGTAAATAAGCAGCGGCGAACGCAATACCAGCCCTCGCTGCTTTCGGTTGGTATTTTACAGCACCAAAGACAACTGCTACGATCAGCGCTACTGAGAATACGGGATCGAAGATGGAGATGATGCTCCATGCAATTCGGTCGTTATTGAATGGCCATAACAAGTGGGTACCGTAGCTGGTGCAAGCATCCAGAAAGCCGGCGGAGGCATATCCGAGCAGCCCGTAAAGATAGATTCTTTTAAACCCGAGCCGCTTCCTCAACAATGGCCAGAGCAGCAATGATGCAATTAAGGCACCTACGGGTATAAATGATAGGGCATGGGTAAAGTGTCGGTGATTCTCCAGAAAGAGCAGCGGATCTTCAGTCGAACGAATTAAGGTGTCAGCATCGGCAAGCAGCGGTGCGCAGAAGCCAACGAACGTGGCCAATCGTACTTCATTGGGCTTTGCGCCGGCTTGTGCAATAGTTGCCCCAAGTAAACCCTGAGTGATTATGTCCATGTGAGTATTTTTTCAGCACATTAAAATGCCTCCAATAGATGAATGCTCATAACTTTGCAAGGCACATAACGGCACAGCCAAAACCCGCCAAATACTAGGCGAGGTTTCTTCAAGGTAACAATGACAAGAAGGCTGATGCAAGTACAAAACCCGACGCATTGAACCGGCCGTTAATCAGCTTTTGAATCCGCTTTTTTCACACGTAACGCTGCTATGCGCTCAAAAAGTCGTATCCAAAATCACTCAAAATCTCATCTCTCTCAATTGCGAACCTGAAATCTTAACAGTTTCTCAACATCCCAAATTTGATCCACCTTGAATTTTATCGTCGACTCCCTTTTCTCATAAGTACCGTTTGAACTGAATATGAGTGTACCGCTTTTGTGCTTGCTAGCATCAAAGGATCCATTACTATATAATGCGATCTTGTTTGTATTGAAACGTTGATATGAAACAGTGTCTCTTATTGCAGCCCACGCCTCGTCGAATTTAGATGCGAAAGGCATAATCACAAAGCACAAGCCAGGATTTAGTTGAAGTTTGTTCTTGGCGAAGAAATCTTTTGCATACATAATTTAAATCATCTATGTGCTTAATTGAGGCAGCATAACGGTACGGCCATAACCTGCCGAATACTGAGGAGACAAGTTATGATCAAAGTAGAAAGATACAGCGATTAATCAAAGCTAGATGCAACACGTATTTAGTCGGCCATTAATGGCCTTGTTATATGCACTATTACTGCAAAGATCATTCAAAACTATATCTTGTTGTCCCCCATCACTTTCACAAAATTACCAACACGTTTCCCTAAATAGGCTGCCGTCTGCAAATCCAGCGAATCCAATTCTTCATCTCGGGAATGCACAATTAAGCCTGACTGCGCTTAAGAAAATGTCAAAGCCTCTTTTTAGCGCCACCAAGGTCTTTTTCGATTATTTATACGTCTCGGTTTACCAACCAGACTTGGATAAATTAAACGGCGAAGACTCAAAAGGTATGTCTAACATCGAGATAGCGCTTAAAAACCCTTCAAAATTGGACATTCCTTGATCGGTGTTCGATATTCGAGACTTTGTCCAAAAGGACAAAGTCGAGCTAAGAGCTATTATGTGGCCTTGTTTCCAGCTTTGAAGCACTTCAGCAGACCTGGTGTGCCACCTGCTTGTTCAACAAGAGACACACCGATTGATTCGTTAACCCGGAAATCTGTATATTCGATTCGTTGTTTTAAGCCACCCCACTATACCTGGAACGGCTCTGATCAGAGCCTGTGCAGAATCATATACGTACTTGCCAATACATCAACATGACTGAAATGGCAAGTATCAAACGCCGGCCTATGTTGACTCGCACGATAATCTCTGTCTTGTTGGTTCTCTCAATATGCGCGCTCGCAGCTTGCAGTGGCTCGAAACATACGTCTATGCCTGCACAGACTGAAGGACCTCGTGTGGTCCAGCCGGGTGCTCCCGGGGAGGGCAGTAGCGTTTTTTCTCTGGAGGATCTCGACAATGTAGCCGGCGCGACATATACGGAGGCAGACGTTCGCTTCATGCAAGGCATGATCCCGCATCACGCGCAAGCGCTCCAGATGACGGCGCTCGTTCATAAACACGCTACCACCAACGCAGTCCGTCAGATGGCATTACGCATGGAGATCTCGCAGCGCGACGAGATCAAGCTGATGGAGATGTGGCTCACCGAGCGGGGCCAACCCATCGAGATGCCCATGCGGGGGATGCACAATGACAAGATGCACAATGTCAAGATGCACAATGACGGGATGCAACACGATATGGCGGGTGGACTCCACGTGATGCCCGGCATGCTTACCGCAGAGCAGATGGAGGCCCTCACGAATGCACGCGGGATCGCGTTCGACAGGCTCTTCCTTGAAGGGATGATTCAACACCACCAGGGGGCCATCGATATGGTGGAAACCCTGTTTAATAGTTCTGGCTCAGCACAGGAGTCAACGATCTTCACGTTTGCCGAAGAGGTCGACGCGGATCAACAGATGGAAATCAATCGCATGCGCACGCTTCTCGAGCAGCTGCGCTGACAGACACGGGAAATACAAATTTCAACCCAAGGAGAGGTATAAATATGAAGGACTTCGGTCAAACATGGGGCCGCGGCCTCTTGGTTGTGGCTACACTGGTCGTCACTACGCTGGTCGTCACTGTGTTGACCGGCATGGACGCCGTTGCACAGCAGACAGATGTTGCAGAGATACCCAACGCGGTGATGCAGCCACCTGCTCAGCCCGCCCCTCATGGCCTCGACTGGGACCCAAACGATCCGCGGATCGGACTTGGTGCCGGCTGGGCAGATGCTGAAACGGCGATCAAGGGCCTGGAACTCCTCGCCGCGATCCCGCGGGCAGATGGCTTCTTCAACCCCGAGAGGCCAGCCGACCGGCGGTTCAACAATACGGATTTGGCTTTCCAGGGTAACCGGCTGATCCAGGGGAATTACAACGGATTCCAGGTCATCGACATCAGTAACCCGAAAGATCCCGTATACGAGCTATCTGTGGTTTGCCCCGGCGGCCAGGGAGACGTCTCGGTCTTTGGCGACCTAATCGTGATGTCGGCGCAAGAGACCCGTGGACGGCTGGACTGCGGGATTGAAGGTGTTGCCGACTCCATTTCTGCCGAGCGGATGCGGGGCGTGCGCATTTTCGACGTTTCAGACATGGCAAACCCAACGCAAGTGGCCGCCGTGCAGTCCTGCCGCGGGTCACATACACACACGATTGTCACACAGCCGGGCGATACAGAAAACATCTACGTCTACATCCAGGGTACGAGCCGTGTACGCCCGGGTGGTGAACTGCAGGGCTGCTCCAGCGCAGACCCTGACGAAGATCCGAATACATCACTTTTCCGGATCGAGGTTGTGAAGGTGCCGCTGGCTAATCCGGCAGCGGCTGAGATTGTGAACATGCCACGCATCTTTGCCAACGAAGAAGGTAAGATCGACGGGTTGTGGCAAGGAGGTAACCATGGGGAAGGCACGCAGTCCACACGGGGCACCAACCGGTGTCACGACATCACCGCCTACCCCGGCATCGGGCTCGCCGGCGGGGCATGCTCCGGCAACGGCATTCTTCTTGACATCTCAGACGCGGAGAACCCGCGTCGGATCAGTGAGCGGGTCGATCCGAACTTTGCCTACTGGCATTCAGCCACCTTTAACAACGACGGCGATGTCGTCATCTTTACAGATGAATGGGGCGGCGGCAACGCACCGCGCTGCCGAGGCACAGATCCAGCCACGTGGGGTGCAAATGCCATCTTCCGGATTGGCGAAGATGGCAACATGGAACTGGCGAGCTACTACAAGCTCCCGGTTCCACAGACCGAGACCGAGAACTGCGTTGCCCACAATGGCTCACTCATTCCGGTCCCGGGTCGCGACATTATGGCCCAGGCCTGGTATCAGGGAGGTCTTAGTCTAATGGACTTCACGGACCCGGAGAACCCCTTTGAGATCGCCTTCTTTGATCGCGGCCCGATGTCTGCTGATACGCTCTTCACTGGCGGTTACTGGTCAACATACTGGTACAATGGCCGGCTCTACGGTGCCGAGATTATGCGGGGCATCGATGTCCTGCGTCTCACCCCGGGGGAGCACCTCTCAGCGGCCGAGATCCGCGCGGCAGAAGCGGTGGTGATGGATGAGTTCAACGCACAGCTTCAGTCGAAAGTAGAGTGGGAGCCGTCAGTGGACGTCGCGCAGGCGTATTTAGATCAGATGGTGCGCGCCAACCGTATCTTGAACAGTCGCGCTGAGGAGGCGCAGCGGACGCTCAGCGGCAATGCGTCGGCGATGCAGCTGAACGCCTTGGCGGCGACGATTGAGGCCGATGTCGCGCTGATTGAGGCCCGTGAACTCGGTGGCGATGCCGAACGGATGGCCAAACTCGCGACCGTGCTCAGAGGAATGGCCGCGCAACAATAGGCGCGTTTTTGTCGGTCTGCACATCCTGCCAGGCCCGAAACATCCGCGGGTACGTACCTCATCGCCAAAAACATAGCGATGAGGTACGTGCCCGAGGTTCTGAAAAAGAAAATTACTTGACGATGATATCCTAGGCGCCAAGCACGTTTTCTAACGCAATCGTATCTACCACTTCGTTCCTTTGTGTATCGATGACACTCACGTTCCGTGATTTGGAGTTTGCAACGTAAAGATACCTGTTGTCTGAATTAATCTCGTAGCCCTACTGCTGAACGCCCACTCCAATGCCAGTGACCAGGAATCCGAGAGCAGAACTGCTTGACTCAATGCAGGAGCTTGTTAAAACCTGAGACATAATAATCAGGTGATGATTACCAAGAAAAGGATTAAAGGGGCCAGGTAGATAGGTAACAGAAGAGGTATATCGATTTGGCACTCTGTTGCGGAATGCTGAGGGCTTTAGATTTCTATAAAGTACTGAAGGCGCAACTTTTGTGCGAGCGTAGCGGAAAAGCACAAAACGAGCAACGCAGTGGAGGTCGGTTTGAGCCGGGCGTTAGTAGTTTACTCTTCCTCTAGCTGCTCATGCTGCTCTCTAAACTCGACAATTTCGCCTGACGATGATTCCAAAAATAGATATTTATTATCCCAAGTAATACTGCTTAATTTGAAATAGCGTATCTCATAGAACTTATCGTCTACATCAATAATTTGCTCAAAAAGGAAATCGTTACTCTGGAACTTTGCGCCAAAGGTTTTCAGTTCCCCGACGAAGTCTCCAGATACTTTCTCTCTTAAATATGGTTCACGGTCGCCTAGGGTTACTCCCGGAAAACAGGGCCGAACCTGCCCAACAACATATACATTTGATTTTAAGTTACTTGAATCTATCAAGCATTTAACTCGGAGTTCTTCATCAACGCCGGAGAGTTTTTCAATCATTTCTGATAGTTTCATTGTTCAATTACTGATGCTACTAACGGCCCAGTGCTCAGCCGCCAGGGCTGAGGGCAGATCGTTTCTTCAAAGTTAAGAGGCACGACTAATATAACAAGGCTGAGAGCCCTGCGCGATGGCTCGGCTGTTAATGGCTTTGTTATGCGCCGAAACTTTACGAGCTTAAAAGTAATGCTCTAACATTTCATTCACTTCATCAATGTTAAATTCCTCAGGATCAAAGGAATCATCTACCCACTCTTTGTAATGCGCATGTTCGGGATGCTTCTTGTCCTGAATAGCTTCCAAGAAATAGTCATAGCCCCAAACGCCTCCAATGTCTTCGGGAGGACATCGGCGCTTGCCTTTCACGCAACGAGGGTAACGGGCTCTAGCATCGATTGCTAAGATCTTCTCCAGCAATAATTCATGCTCCCAACCATCACCAAAATCGTACTGATAAATAAAACGATCCCCTTCTTTAATGACAAGTTGGCTGAGCGCAATAGTTTCCTCGTCAATCACTTCAAATCCAAAGTCGGGATGCGGCTCTCCATAGCACACGCCACCAGCGTCGAATTGATGTAGATGAGAGTTTGTCCAGCCCATCGTTAACTGAAGAATTTCATGAAAATCCGAAAGTTTCGTTTTTCCGATAAGCTCGATTCTTCTCCAAATAGGTGGCTTGCTGTGATTCAGCGTCACCTTTAGTTGAAAAACAGATTCTTCTGACTTTGGGTTTGGCATTAATTTGAAAGAGGTTTTCGAACAAAGAAATGTTCATGGTTCAATTTTACACAAGCTTACATCAGGTGCATAACGGCACGGGAATAACCCGCCAGATACTGAGGGCAGAGCTATCCTCCAAAGTAATAAAGACGTCGACGTATTTACAAGCTTAAAGCCGCACGTATTTGGTCGGCCGTTAATGGCCTTGTTATGCAGCGTAACTAAGCAAACATTTCAGATAAGACGTAAAGGACCTCCTCTTGAGTGGATGGATTCAACCTACGCAGTTTTTTCACCAACCGACTTTTATCCACCGTTCGTATTTGATCTAAAACGATTTGCCCTTCTTTTTTCTGAAAAATACAGTTGACCCGCGTTGGATAATTACGCCCTTTCGTGGTCATCGGGGCTATGATAACCGTTCGGATATACCGGTTCATTTCATCGGGAGAAATCACAACACAAGGACGCGTTTTCTTTATTTCACTCCCCTGCGTAGGATCCAGATTTACAAGATACACGTCGAACCGTTTCACATTCTTCTTCACCAGATCCACTCCTGTTCATCCCAAGTTGATGCAACAGAATCTTCATCAAGCAAGATATCATCGCTATTTGATGCCATTTCTTGAAATGCCTGCTCCCAATCCTTTCGGGCATTGCGAAGCGCGTGGATAATGATTCTATCCTCGAGAACTTCCAGTTCTACCTCTCCTTGAATACCTGTTTGCTCAAGCAGCAGTTTTGGTATCCGGACTCCCTGAGAGTTACCGATAGATACGATCCGAGCGCGGACAGTCATGATAGGCCTCCAATCAACGTGATTACATCGTAATAACTCTTAGATTCGTATCGACACCTTTGGTTTCATGATTAGCTGCATAACGGCCGGCGCTTTTCCCGCCCACTTGCTGAGGGCGGATGGTTTATTCGAAGCTACAAGACGCAGCCGATCAGAGCAAGGCTAGAAACTGCACGTATTCGGTCGGCCGTTAATGGCCTGGTTATACAGCTTTCCTCAGAGTTGCAAATTCATAGACGGGCGTCTCGATTACACGTTTGGGCTTCAAGTCAGCCTTTAGAATCGTTTGAAGTTTTTCGACTGTGTCGGGCGAAAAGAATTGTTCTCCCGTCTCCGGGTTTACACGCGCCGGCACATTTTCAACGATGTAAATTTTGCCATCCCTTTCAAGGGAGTAGGTCACATTCTGTTCAATCAATTCGGATTCCCAGTCAATCTGCATGGCCAGCCCTCTTTTTGTAGTCAATCCAGCGATTTGGATCAGGTTCGTACAAAGTAATGATTTTTACGAGTGGTCTTGATGGGTAGCTACACTGTATATGTAAGGGGCGCTCTTGAGCGGTAAATCCAAGAATAAGACAACTTGGTCCATATTTGTCATTTGGGTAATCTTCGATGATTTCAGATTGCTTAAAAGCTTCTCGGATTTCCTGGACGCTTATATCTCTTATGATGCTCTGATCAACAGCATGTTTCGAAAACTCGTAGAATCCAGCCTGGATCTTTTCAGCAATTTCCTCAATTCTCGCGATCACGTTCTTTTGAGCTCTCCCTGATTTATTAGGATTAAGAGTTCAATATAAGCAGCTTCTACTCGGCTTGCATGGTTAGTAATACTCTTTCTGAAAGCTGTATAACGACTTGGCGCTCTACCGTGGAATACTGAGGGCAGAAGCCGTCCTCAAAGTAACAAAGACGTCAACGCTCAGGCAAGCTAAGAGCCGCACGTATTCGGTCGGCCGTTAATGGCCTGGTTATACGCCGTATTGATATTGCCCAATGTTACTGTTTATGGATTTCACAAGGGCTTGCCAGGATTGCCCTCCACAGTAGGGATGTATGGTGAAAAAAAAGGGTCGTCTATTTCTTGAACTTCTCCTCTAAGTAATTTCCATACTTTGTAGCAGTTAGAATTGTCGCGACCTCTATGTTGATCCTCGTCATCAAGAACAAACAGTAAACCATGGGAGCCTTTGCCATGCTCTGCTATCCATCTGAAAAGGTCAATTGCAGGTTCATAACGATGATTGTGGTTACCGATGAGAGAAAGCACCCCATAGGCATTATTGAATTGCCGATGAAAGGTGATCTCGATCCATGAATTAATTGCGACTGCATCTATTTTTTTCTCAAGTTCGAGATAGAGCTGTTCATCAGATTTTTGCGCTAATTCTTCGAACTCTGATTCATCATCAGATAAAGGATCTATATGATCACGATTCGAACAAACATTAGCCCAACCAAAGCAAGTAAACATCCGATACCATAAGGCTGTGGAAAATAGAATTCCAATACAATTTAATGGAAACAGTGCAAATCAGTCAGAAATCAGTTTGATTCGATTACTAAATGAAGAATCTTAAAGGCGTATAACGCCTTGCCGTTCAGCCGTGAAGAGCTGAGGGCAGCTTGTTTCTTCAAAACTACAATAACTCAGCCGGTTGAACAAGGCAGGGCCCGAACGCTCTGAATCGGCTGCTGCGCCTTGTTATACCGCCGGCTTACCTACTTTGGAAAGGTCGCATCAATACAGCAATAGGATGCCAGCACTGCTGCTTTCCTCGAGCTTCTTGACCAATTCAAATTGATCACGGAGTATGTGTTCGATATCTGTAGTTGAACAATTGCCTCGTCTAACCCAAATCACGTTGGGAGGAAAACCACGTTGCAAGCTGATTTCGTTGAAATCTGAGTCTTTACTCACAATCAAATAGCCATGCTCACCTGCGTAATTCCATACCTCAACGTCGTCAGCCTGATCTAATCCGGATTCACTTACGTGCGCCGATCCTGGAAATATATCGGATAGAGATTTGACCAGCCTGGGAGAAAGATTTTGATCTAAGAGGAGCTTCATGCAGAGGCAGCTAACGTATAGCGTTCTCGTTCAGCTGCATATTTGAGGCTGGCAAGGATATCCTCTTTTTCTAGATAAGGGAAATCTTGCAAAACTTCGTCATAGCTCATGCCCGAAGCAAGATAACTAAGCACGTCATAGACCGTAATCCGCATCCCACGAATACAAGGCTTGCCCCCTCTCTTGCCAGGCTCAATTGTGATTCTGTCTTTATAACTCATTGCGCTTCTCGTTCATGTGCTAGCTGTTTTTGTTTTGAACAGCCCCTTCAGTTTTCGGTTTCGATAAGCTTGAGGTCTGCTTCTAGGCGGTATAACGACCGGACTGGGCATAACCCGCCCATTGCTGAGGGCAGATCGTTTTTTCAAAGTTAAGTGGCACGGCTGATTAAACAAAGCTCAAAACCGCGCGCAATGGGTCGGCCGTTAATGGCCTTGTCATGCATACGTTTATTCAGATTGTTCTAACCATGCCAAGTCAGCTAGATCCTTCGGACGACCAGTCGATCTCTTGTTTTGAATCAAGGATGCTTTTCCAATTACTGGGATTGCTAATCCTTCGATGCTTATTTCCAAACGATCCAGCCACACTTCCTTGAAATCATTCACGCCGCTCAGTTGAGTTAGAATGTCAATTCGATTTGGCTCAACACCAATTTGAAAAACGATGTCAAGAGTTTTGAAGTCAGACTCTGAGATTTGTGATAATGGGGCACCAAAAAGCGCAAGTGCACGCATAACTTTTGATGCATTCCTTCCAGTAGGATTCACCCAAAGGTCAATGTCTCCTGTCGCACGTGGATAACCATGGGCCGCTAGAGCATAGGCTCCAACAAGTAGATACTCTACCTGCTCATCGGAGAACGCTTGTAATATGTCGCGATAGTCTGGATTTAGCAATCTGCTCTCCTTTGAATAACCAGGCATCGATCGAAAGCTGCCACATCATACCCAAACGCTCAGAAGGTGTAGAGCGTACAAGATCGGTCTCCTTTCCCTGGTCTTTAAGGGAGCTGATTCGAATTTGACGGCGCTTATTTTCCATTGAAAATGACAAGTTGTTAATAGGCTGTTTATACGCTTTAACCGATAATTAGTCCCTTTAAAAAAATAGCGGAGTATGCATAACGACCTAAGCATAACGCGTGAAGAGCGGCGGCGCAGCCGGCGCTCTGATTCGCCCGTTAATGCTGCTGTTATATGGCCCTACCTGGACAGATATTCAAGATCACTCAAGTCTTTGAGTCTACCGCTCGCCTTTTTGTTTTTCTTCAAACAGTCGAGCCCGATAATACTGACCTCGACCCCCTCCAAATTGTCTTCAACTCGCTGCTGATAGCACGTGTCAAATTCCACCCCTGAGATTTCCATCATGATCTCAATTCTCAGTGGAGCATTTCCCATGCGAACGATCCTTTCTTCCTTTAAAAACAACTCGGGATCAAGGCTCTCAACGCCAAAACCGAAATCCACCAATGCGTCAACGATGCGCTTCGAATTGTCAGTACTGATTTTTACCCAAACGTCAATATCTGATGTTGCCCGCGGATATCCATGATAACCAACCGCATAGCCTCCAACCAGAAGATACTCAACACCATGGGTTTTTAACGACCTCAAGAACTCTTGGAATTCGGTCGGCAACTGGATCATATTTGTAATTAATTTGCCTCATCAATTCAATCGCAGCCCATCGTTCACCTGCTGGTCTTGACAACCAATAAGAGAGGTCACTGGGTTCTTCGCCCAGATTGTACACTGAAATCGCACTCTTGTCTAATTTGAATCGATTTTCGGCCATGTCGTCTATTTAAGAAGT
>JBGCEN010000195.1:0-18785 GCA_045106435.1 Rhodothermales bacterium | reverse complement strand
ACCATGCCAAAAGGCTCAGGCCAACGAGAAGGGACAACCGTCAGGGTGGACTTGGCATACAACGGCTCCAGTTCCTCGTGTGGTACCCAGCCGGCGAAATGAACTCGCTTATTGATGCCCAGCTCCGCCGCGAGCCTCTTGCAGCTATCCAGGTGATTGCCGGTGCCGACGACAGTTGCGCGCCATGGAGACGCCACATGCTGCAATGCCCGGAGAAACAGGTCGACGCCCTTGCCACGGATCACCTGCCCGACGAACAGAATGTCTTGCGAGTCTTCTGCAGGAGGCACGGGGCGCACTTCACCCAGAGCGGCCGGGATAGGGGGCACGATCTCAATTTTGTCGGCAGGTATGCCGTTGATTTCCAACTCGCGGCGCATCCATTCGCTGCCAACCATGAAGCACCGCACCGATGCGTGAGCTTGAATTGCCTGCCGGCACTGTTTTACCCGACGCAGAGTGATCGGCAACCGGCTGCCAGGTGCAGACCGCTGAATGAAGCAGAGGTGCTTATAGCAGTCGATCCCGGCCGGCCGGTCGCAGACACGTTTTGATATCGGGAAATACTTGTGGCGCCGCATGCAGACCAGGTCATGGTCATGAATCATCCGTACTGTGGGATAATCCGATGCGAGCTGACGAATCTTCTGCACCAGCTCGAACTTGTGGATGAAAAGCACGTCCGGCGCAAAACTGCTTAGTATGCTCTCTTGTCTGGATACCTGGTCGAATGCGGCCGTATATCCGTGATCAGGGTCGGGGTCTTGATGCAGCAGCCCTTGTGGCCAGCCCAGCTTGCGCAAGCCTTCAGCCGTATCATACAGAATCTGCTCGACGCCACCGTAGAAACCGGCCCGTTCGTTAATATGCAACACCCGCATGGTCAACCCAGCCCCGCAATCTCGTCATAGAGCGCCAGCATACGCCTGCTGATGATAGACCAATCATAGTCCAGTTCTGCTTTCTTGCGGCCCGTCGCCGCGAGGCGCGCTGACATATCGGGTTGATCGAGCAAGCCCGCAATTCGCCGCCCGAATTCATCGGCATCACCCGGTTCAACATGGATAATATCCTCGCTATCGCGCGTGAATGAAGGAATCCCGCCGACGCGGGAAGCAATAACCGGCAGCCCCGCAGCCCAGGCTTCCAGAATGACAATGCCGAAAGGCTCGTGCAGCGAGGGCAGGCAGAAAATCTCCGCTGCATGATAAGCGCCTGTCAGCAATGGGTCATCGGCTTCGAGACCGGGGATCAGGGTCACACGTTGAGCCAGGCCCAGCTCATCTATTCTGTCCAGAAGTCTCTGGTGATAGCTTGCCACGGTAACAGGCCCCAGCAATACCAGGTGCAATCTAGGATGCTGCGCAGAGGCTTTGGCGATCGCCTCGACGAGGCCGATCTGGTTCTTTTGATAATCAATGCGGCTGACGCAGAGCACAATACGCCTGTCAGGGGCGATGCCGTACGCATCGCGGAAGGCCATGCCATCCCCCTGCGAGAAAAATCTGCAGTCGACACCGTTTGGCAGAAGCTCCACCCGCTGGTTGGGCAGCTCTCTTTTAGCGGCCTGGTATTCGTCACCCCCAACGCACAGCAATGCCGCGGCATCCTCGAGAACACGTCGTGATCCCAGAAGCGCGCCAAATAGACGACCCCACTCGAAGTGGTTCTGGATAGGAGCCAGCATCTGCTCCATCTCAGCCTGCGGTACCTCGAAAAAGCCACCGTGCAGAGTGACCACGTACGGGATTTTTCGCATCCTGGCTGCAGTACGCACCATGCCGCCAACCCGCTTGCCTGTGTGTGCATGCAACAGGTCAACCCCGGGTTCCCTCACCAGAGACCAGAGCAGAGGCAGGGAGAGCAGGTTGCCCCCTTTCTTGTCCATCTGTACCTTCTCCTGATCACTGAGGCCGAAAAATGGGTAGGTATAGGAGAAACGACGGACCGGGACGCCCTGGATGTTCTCCTGGCGATGCCTGGAGAGGGCGCAGCTGGTAAATATCTGCACGTCGTGGCCGCTTGAACGCAGGGCGCGGCTGGTCTGCAGAATGGTGGTTTCCGTTCCGCCCCACTCGGACGCGACAAAACGGCGTGGTACTTGTATGATCTTCATTGGTCGTATGACTTAGGATTTCTCAAGCGGTGCGCCTTTGCGTGTGCCGACAATCTTTGCAGGAACACCGACTGCAATCGACCATGGCGGAATCGATTTAGTGACAACAGCGCCTGCACCGATGATTGAGCCCTGACCAATCGTTACTCCCTGGAGAATCACTGCGTTGAGCCCGATCCAAACATCGTCTTCGATGTGCACGGGGTCGGTAAGCACCGGCTGGTCATTGATGGCGATGTCGCAGCGCTCCGACGAGTGAGAAACGCTGTTGATGGTCGTATGGGCCGCCACCAGGACATTGTCGCCGATCTGAACGCCGCCATTACCATATACCAGGCAAAAGGGGCCGAGCCATGAACGGTCCCCAAGCCGCACCTGCCCTCGGTTGGCATTGATGATCACCGAGTCCTGAATCAAGACATCCCTTCCCAGAGTGATTCCTGGCTGGACGTCCGTATTGGCCCTGAGGACAGCGTTGCGGCCGATACGGCTGCCTGGACCTATGCGAATACGGTCTGGGTATTGCAGGCTCACCCCGGCTTCGATCTCGCAGTTGCCTCCGAGCTCGTTCAGCCTCAGACGGTGCAGCAGCAGCCTCGACTGTTCCCCCAAACTTTTTGTCATTCGCAACAAAGCGCGCATAAAACTGGCCTAATCCATCACCGTGTTCGCCTGGTCTTTGCTGCCAAGCCGCATGATCTTGTGTTTGAACATATCTTTCTCCCCTGCCTCGAGAGCTGTCATATAGAACAGGATAAAGAAAACCAGGGCGCTGGCGGCCCCCTCGACAATGATCCATGTGAAGGTGTCAGCAGGTTGCCACTGGTCCAGGAGAAAAGCCGTTCCAAGAGCGGCTGCAAAGGCAGGAAGCAGCGGCACCAGGGCCCGCACGAGAAATTGTGCAAGTGTAACGCCATTCATAACACAGGCCCTGGGCACTATGATGAGGGTTTCAACTGCCAATGCGGCTGCAAGCGTAGCTACTGCCACTCCCGTTAGACCAAAATGCCGGATAAGAAGGATCGACAAGACGAGGTTCACGATTGCCGAACCGCCCATGGAGAAGGCGACAAATCTGTGATGGCCGCTCATACCGAGAACATTTGCTGCATTGAGCTGCACGCTGGTGAAAAAAACGGCGATCAGCAGGATGCGAAGCAAGGGAACCGAATCGGCGAACTCACTCCCCATCCACAGCCTGATGATGTCATCGGCGTAGAAATAGAGCAAGACAATAAAGGGAACGGCAATGGCCATTAGAAAGCGGGTGCCGTCAATCAAAACCCGCCTGATCGTATCTGCGTCGCCTGCCCCCTTGGATTGCGAGACCAGCGGCATCAGGGCATTGGAAAACTGCTTGTTGAGCAGATAGGTATATTCGCTCACTTTTGCGGCTATCGCATATACGGCGACCGCCGATAGAGGCAGAAATGCCTTGATGACCACCGGGTCGATACGCAGGATGATCAACACGGAGACGTTGGCAATAAAAAAGTAGAAGGAAAAACTACCCAGCTCCCGCAATCGTCCACGCCTGAAGTGTGCCGGCGAGAGCGACAGATCCGGGGTGAGCCTGTATGCAAAAGGTATCAGCAGCAGCGTGGCGAGCAGCATGGTAAGCGAGGTGGAGATTGCGAGACCAAGCAGGCCGTAGCCCGACTCGAGCAATAAGACGATCAGGGCGGCGTTGCCAAGTGTTGTGAAGAGCTCCACAAGGTTCACCAGGGCCATGCGACCGCTGCCAACCAGGATCGCTTTGAAGAGGCTCAAGGGGAAGCCGAGCGCGACTGCGGTTCCCAGCAGCCACAGGGCGATTGTGAATGCCTGCTGTTGGTGCTCGTTCAGGTCAAACCAGGTGGGTGCGGTTCCTGCCAGCGCGCCGACGAGCAGGAGGCAGACCAGCCCCAGCCCCGAGTAAATCACCAGCAGAGTTGCAAGCACCTGGTTGCGTCCGGCGTGATCCTTGCCGGCGGTCAGCTCTGCGACGTATTTGATAGCTGCCGTGGCAAATCCCAGATCCAGAAGGCCAAACAGCCCGATAACCGCAAAGATCAGTGACCAGAGGCCAAACAGGTCCACGCCGATGCGGGAGACAATGTATGGCGTGAGGAAAAAAAGAACCACCATTCCCGCGAGAAAACGCAGGTAGTTGCTTGCAATGTTGAGTACCCATCCCACGGTGGTGATTTCCTGCTTTTTCGCCTTGTAACCAGTCGCTAGGCGCCCGTCTCGGCCCGCATGAGATGGAATATGTCGGTGATGGCTCGAGGGTCGTCGGGCGGCTCAACGTTGGAGAGCAGGCTGGCATCAGAATCGGGATCGTCAGGATGATAACCATGCATACCCGTAATGGGCTTGACTCCCATATGGCTCGGCACGATTAACACGCCTGCGTCCATGAGAAAAATCAGTTCGCCATACTGGTCCCCCTCAAAATCACAGCCCAGCTGCTGCAACTCCTCATGCGGTAGAATGCGGCCCTGGGGAACCTGCTGAAGCAGTTCGATGATGCGCTCGCGAGCAACCTGGTTGTGAAACCAGAATCGCCCCATGGTCGAATCGTAGGTCGCGGTGTAGTCTTTGCCGAATTTCAGGTCAAGCGCCTCTACTTTTGCCATCAGATCGACATGCTCATGCACCGTCGCCATCCCATGGTCGGCGCAGATAAACAGTCTCACCTGCTCATAGTGCTGCGAAGCCACATGCAACACTTCATCCAGCTGTGCTTCATACCAGGAGAGCTTATCATCGACCTGGGGGCTCTCTTTGCCGACTTCATGAAGCAGGGCATCCATGGAAGCCATGTACAGCAGCGCGAAGTTGATCTCCTGTTTCTTTAGATCGTTTTTCAGCGCTTGCAGATTATGCTCTTCGGTATCGCGCCAGTCAGAGACGTGGTATGGCACGCCCGCGCGGGTCAGGTAGTCGAAGATATTCTCACCGCGGTTCATTCCTCCCGGCACGAAAAGGTCGCTTTTTTCACAGTAGTCGAATTTGTTCACGTGCTCGAAAGGGATGTTGTACAACTGGAAATAGCCGGTGTAGCTGTAGAGTCTCTTGATCAGCTTGCTGATGAGGTTGCGAACTCTGCCGCGATCGACCAGGGATTTTGGCAACATCCCGAGCAGTCGCAGCGGTTTGAACGGAGATGTATCAGGGGAGTAGTAGAAGAACGACCAGTGACGGTGCTCGCGAGGCATAAGGCCGGTGAGTATCGAGGGAATGCAGGCCGAGGAAAACCCGAACACCGACCGTAGCTTGCGTCGAAAAGGGAGTTGCACCTCCATGAAGTGACGCTCCTTGAGTACTTCCCAGCCAAGTGCATCAATAAATACGACAATCGAAATTTTTTCTGACTTGCTATCACTCATCTGGTCTTTCTCCCCTGTTTTGGTTTATAAAAAATCGTTGAGCGTGAGAGTTTCTTCCCCCTCTCAGGTCAGAGCGTTGAGAGCACCCTGTTCATCGTCGAAAATCTGGAACACCGTGTGCAAACGCGTGAGTTCAATGAGTGCGCGCACAGTCGCTCCCATACGTACAAGGTAGACATCCCCATCTTTTTTGCGTGCCGCCTGCAAACAGCTGACCAATACGGCCAGTCCACTGGAGTCCATGAATTCTGTATCAGCAAGATCGATAATCAGCTTGCCGCTGCCAGCACCGACTATCTCCTTGAGGGAAGCGCGTGCATCAGCTGCATTTGCCATCATGAGTTTTTCCGGAAGCTTGACGATGTCGACGCCGCTTGTGGTGCGTTTTTCCAGGTCCATACTTGTTTCTCCTGAGATATGATGAAGTCTGTTGTACTGTGGTGATGTATCCGTCGTTAATTATGTCAATCAGAGCCTGCGCGTGAGTGTGAGTATATTCTCCTTCCCCTGTCTTGTATAACCCACATGATCACTCCACTCGTGAATAATGTGCCAGCCGCGTCCGGACTCCGCATCCGTATCTGAAAGCACGGGGGATTCAAGGAGTCGCAGGGGCAAGGGCTTGCCCTCATCACGGAGCTCAATTGTGACAAAATCCTGATGATGACACCATTCCAGGGTGATCGGATATCCGTCCTCTCCCGCATAGGCATGTTTGATGCAGTTGTTGACCGCCTCGATCACTGCGCTGGTGAACTGGAACGCACTCAATTCGTCGAATCCTGAATCCATGCAAAGGTCCATCAACTGCTGTTGCAATTGAACCACTTCCCTGGGATTGCTGTGCAGAGTGAATCGCATTTGGGTGTCATCGAGAATCATCGAAGGAAACGGCATTTGACTGCTGGGCCAACTGCACGAGGAGATTGTGCTCCTCGCTCCAGCGTTGCCGGTGACGAGCATCATCAATCAGCCAGCCCAGGTCGGCAGCGTCATGATTAATGAAGCTGCCATCAGGCTTGATGCAGTGGCCATGGCTGACGATGAGTTCCTCTATACGTGCCACGCTGGAAACCCTGGTGTAGCTGTCGATCAGGCATTCACGAATCTCTGCGCCGGGTTGGATCACTGATCCTGGTCCTATCACTACCGGGCCCTTGATCAGACTGTCATCACCGATATCACAGCTCCCGCCGATATAAACAGGGCCTTCAATATCAACACGATCTCTGTTCATGCGCACGTTGATACCACACCTCAAGCCGCTTCCCAGGTCATTACCCGGCAAGCGGTAGCCCTTGAATTCGCCACTCAATACTGTTCTGGTGGCATGCCAAAAATCGGTTATTGATCCTATATCGAGCCATTGAAACGGCAGAGACACTCCGTAAAAAGGAAGATTCTGGCTAACCAGGGCAGGAAAAAGTTCACTACCGATGTCGAAATCTCTGCCTGCAGGAATGTGGTCGAAAATCTCGGGTTCAAAGATGTATATGCCAGTATTGATGGTTGTCGATACCGCTTCATGTGCCGCTGGCTTCTCCTGGAACTGCCTGATGCGACCAAGGTCATCGGTTTCCACCACCCCGTACTTGTGTACTTCGTGAAGGGGAACCTCCTTCATGACGATTGTTGCCAATGCACCCTTCTCACAGTGGAAGGCTACAGCAGCCTGAATATCCAGGTCGATCAGTGCATCTCCACAGAGAACTAAAAATGTATCATCAAAAAATCCGGAGAAGTTCTGGATGTATTTCATTCCTCCGGCAGAGCCGAGAGCCTCGGCTTTTATCTTGTCGTTTTCAATGTGGCCTTCGAATGAATAGGCAATTTCGACCTGCCAGGCGGAGCCGTCCCCAAAATAATCCTCAATGATTGGCGCAAGGTGGCTGGTGTTTATGACTATCTGGTCAGCACCATGTTGACGAAGTAATTCGATGATCGATTCCAGCACTGGCTTGCGCACCAATGGAATCATTGGTTTGGGAATGTTATATGTCAGCGGCTGTATACGCGTTCCCCTGCCAGCGGCCAGAATCATGGCTTTCAAAGGTTTTTTCCTGTGTTAGTGGCGGAAATTCTAGTGCTTAGGGCGGCTCAATGCGAACATTGAGATGTCGTCGTCGAACCTGTCAGACCCTCTCCACTCCATGAGTCTGGAACAAAGCGCATCGGGAAAGCTTTGCATGGATGAGGAAACTGCGACGGTCTCGAGTTCTTTGATGCCAAACATCTCGCCAGCCTCGTTTGAACACTCGGTGATGCCATCCGAGTAAAGCACCAGACTCTCTCCTTGACGTAGATAAAACTTCTGCGATTCATAACTACTCTCGGGAAACATGCCGACAGGCAGGCCCCCGAGGTCCAGGTATTCAATGTTTCCATCCTGTCGGAGGATGATTGGCTGCGGATGTCCAGCCACAGCAATCTCACCCTCACCACTCTCATTGTCGAGCGTGCCATAAGCCATGGTGGCGAACTGCAGCACTTCTCCTTGCGGATCACTAAGCTCTTGATTGAGATCGGACAAAACCATGGCAGGATCCAGAAAGCCGCGCTGATCAACCTTGTACTGTCTTCCACCGGGTAGCATGTTGCGGCTCAGGCTTGTTGATAGCAACGCTGCGGGTACGCCATGCCCCGACACGTCCAAATGATAGAATCCGATCTTGCGAGGAGACAATTTGAAGAAATTGAAGCTGTCGCCGGATATCACGAAAGCAGGCAAGTACAGCCAATTAGCGCGCAGCGGGTAGAGACCCTGATCCGATTTGGGAAGAGTTGAAAGCTGTATTTGGGCAGCAGCTTTCAGGTCTTCCTGGATCTCGTTGTAGGCTAGACGCAGTTTGTTACGTGATATTTTCAGCTCCTGATTGCGTTTGGCGAGAGATTGCTCGAGCCTGAGAATGCGATCAGCAACCCGCAGCCTGGCACGCAGCACCTGGGGATTGACGGGTTTTTCGATGAAGTCATCAGCACCCGCGTTGAGCCCTTCGACCAGACTGCTCTCCTGGGATCGGCCGGTTAACAGGATGATATAAATATAGCGACCCAGCTTGCTGGAGCGTACCGCACGACAAACATCAGGACCGGACATGCCTGGCATTTCCCAGTCGCACACGATGATACGAATGGCGGTCTCCCTGATTTTCTCCAGGCCCTCGGCTCCATCTTGCACCACGGATGCTTCGTATCCCCATGTTTCAAGCAAAGTTTTGACATAGATGCGGATATCCGGCGCATCGTCAATTACAAGTACTCTCTTTTCGCTCATTGGCACAAGGTGGGCTTGATTCCCAATTTTTATGCCAACAAACCTTGCCGAATCACAGCCATTTCTTTCACTGTTTTGTCAGCCAATGTTTGAAATCCCCCTATGAGTTGATCAATTGTTTCCAACTGAGTGGTTTTCGCTGCCTGCTCCATGGATATGACGGCATTGTTCATGGCATTGGCGCCGATGCTTGCTGTCGTACTCTTGAGACGGTGTGCTGCCTCTGCAATCCTGTCAAGATTATTCTCGTGCGCTGCCGCCACCAATATCCGCGCCTGGCTTTCGAGTTCATCCAAAAAGGCATCGAGAACCGCCTCCGCGTTATCCAGACCAACATCGTCGATCAACTGGATCAAGATTTTCTTGTCGATAATGCCGCCTGTTTCTTGCATGCTGTCGTCAGACTCGAGTTAATCTTTATCCATATCCGTGTTTTTGTTTACATTGTCAGGTTTCACTGCCAGCATTGAGCGCGGTCGAAGTTCGGATAGTTATAGTTATCGCCCATGCATTTTTGCCAGACATTCTACGCTTAAAGTACAACTTTTGCTTGCAAATGATCAGCATCAGTATATAAACATCACTTTGTGCCTCTGAATAAACCGAGAGGAAGACAACAATGAAAGGCGTCATTTTTACCGAATTTATCGAAATGATCGAGAACCAGCTTTCCCCTGAACTGGCTGACGAAATTCTAACCCAGGCGGATCTGTCTACTG
The DNA here is from genome assembly GCA_045106435.1 of Rhodothermales bacterium. GTDB lineage: Bacteria > Bacteroidota > Rhodothermia > Rhodothermales > JAHQVL01 > JBCCIM01. The sequence continues at coordinate 9,305 of JBGCEN010000195.1, read as the reverse complement.
GAGGCAGCTACACCGCTGTAGGAACCTACCCACACACCGAGATGTTAGAGTTGGTGAAGCTGTTGAGTGAAAAGACAGAAGCCCCGATCAATGAACTGTGTTCCGCCTTCGGCGAATACCTGTTTAGCCGCTTTGCAGAACAATATGGGGAGTTTTTCGATCAAAGCGGTAACGCCTTCGATTTTCTCATGCAAATCGAGGGTCATGTGCATGTTGAGGTTCTCAAACTCTACCCCGAAGCCGAGCTGCCTACGTTTGAAACCCGGCTGGTCGATGAGGACACCCTGGAAATGACCTATCGTTCAAAAAGGCCATTTGCTGATGTGGCGCTGGGTTTGATGCGGGGCTGCGCTAAGCATTTCGAGGAGGACATCTTGATCTCTGAACAGGAGATGTCTCCACAGGACCGAACACATGTTCAATTCACCTTGAAGCGCAGATAGAAACCCTTAGATGAGCAACAATTCCTTTATTGAACGCCGGTTCCAGCGTGAACGCTCTGCACGCAAGCAGGCGGAGCAGTTACTGGAGAAAAAAAGCCGGGATCTCTACGCGGCAAACCTGGAGCTTCGGGAGATGACGGAAAATCTCGAGAGACTGGTTGAAAAACGTACAAATGAGCTGCAAGTGGCGCGTGATCAAGCGATGGCGGCAAATCGTACCAAGAGTTCATTTCTTGCCAATGTCAGCCACGAGATACGTACACCGATGAGTAGCATCATCGGCGTGGCCGATCTGCTCCTGGAATCCCCGCTCTCCAACAACGACCGTCAACATGCACTGCTCATCGCCGATTCAGCAAGGTCACTGCTAACAATCATCAATGACATTCTCGACCTATCCAAGCTGGAATCAGGCAAGTTTCAAATTCATCACGAGGAGTTTCAGCTTTTCGAACTGTTTGACAGTGCTCTGGATATGCTTGGAGTAGAAGCGAACAATAAGCATCTCGAGTTTGGCTTCATCCCCGAGGGCAAACTGCCCGAGTGCGTTATCGGTGACCCGGTGCGACTGCGACAGATTCTGCTGAATCTGCTTGGCAATGCCATCAAGTTCACTGAACGCGGCGAAGTCAAACTCATAGCCAGTGCAGAAGATTGTGGTCACAACCAGATGCGCCTGCGCGTTGAGGTTGCAGATTCCGGGCCGGGAATTTCTCCCGAACAACAGGGAAAATTATTCAAGAAGTTCAACCAGCTTGACGACAGTCTGACTCGCAAGCGGCATGGCACGGGTCTCGGGCTGGCTATCAGCAAAAGTCTGGCAGAGTCAATGGGGGGAGAGATTGGCCTTCACAGCAAACCGGGTGAAGGAAGCAGCTTTTGGTTCACGGTCATGCTCGGAGTGCCAAAAGCCAATGGTACTGCGGCTAACGGTTTGGCCAGTGGCAAAAATGCCGTGCTACTCTGCTCCAACCAATTTATCCTGGAGTCAGTCACGGCAGTGCTGCGAAGCACAGGGGTGAAAGTGACGTCTACACGAGACCTCAAGGCCCTCGAAGAGACTCTCAATGAGACTGCATTACAGGGCGAGGGCATCGACCTGGTGATTGCCGATATGCCGTCATTGTGTGAAAACCAGACGATAGCGGGTTATAGGGAAGCACTTAAAAGATACCGCGTTACTAATCCAGCCTTGCTGACCTGGCTTAACTGCTACGAGTGCGACGATCAAGGCGAGTGGTTTCGGGTAATCAACAGGCCGTTGACCCGTCACAAGCTACTGGAAGCAATCCTCGCGACTCGCATTCCGTCTCCCGATATAATGGTGAAAAGGGTGGAAGCTGATGGGGCAAAGACGAAACACATCCTATTGGCGGAGGATGTGAAGCCGTTGCAACTTGTGGCGAAAGCGAAACTCGAAAAGCGCGGTTATAGTGTTGATATTGCCAATAACGGACATGAAGCGCTGAACGCCCTGCGTGTAAATGACTACAGCATGATATTCATGGATATCCAGATGCCTGAGATGGATGGCCTCACTACAACTAGAGAAATCCGCAGCTTTTCCGACCCGGTTAAAGCCAAGACGCCAATTATCGCATTGACCGCAAACGCCATGAAGGGTGATCATGAACTATATCTCACTGAGGGCATGAACGACTATCTCAGCAAGCCAATTGACGACCAGCAACTCGACAAAGTTCTGGAGCGCTGGGCCACCCCTGCAGAATCATCCTGAACATTATTCCATTTTCCCAAAGTTGCACTCCGCAGGGACGTTTAGAAGAGTGCTCGGCGGGCTGTTGCTCTATTCAACGCTGCCATCAGCCGGTGAGAGCAACCCGAAGGCCACGGCGGTGCGAGCATATTCAGCGACGGTGGGCTCTGACATGGGGGGCAGCAGCGAGGAGTCTACATACCGCCGCATGACGGGATAGGCGCTGTCGAACATGGGCTTACCCTGGGCGTCAACAGTGGCTTTTTCAGCTGGCAGATAGGCGGCGTTTACCCTGCGCGTGGAGTTCCATATTTCAGGCAGGTGGTAGTGCGGCCCATTGACGGGGATGCCGTTCAGGGGCTCTTCAATGTCATCATACTGCGACAGCTTAGACAGCGGATGTCTTGGATAACGTGCCCCGACATCGGTAATGTAGCTCAGTGACTGCGGGTTTGCGCCAAGCTGGATATTCGTCATTTCCGCAGCGCGATGCCGGTATTTCTCCTCCCCCGTGAGTGCATATGCCTGCATCAGTGGCAGCACCGCCCGGCTAGAGTGCGCAAATGACCCCCACCCTGTAAAGCCGATATACTGGTGTATCGGCGCTAGGTAGGAGTTTTCGTCAGACTTGCGCAGTAACCAGTCGGCGCCAGCAATCAGGGTATCCTGCAGCCCCTTGAGTAAAGCAGGCTTGACTCTCAGTCCGTCTCTACCGGCCATGGCCATGGCCCAACAGGCCGCAAGCGCCTGATCCTTGAAACTGACCGGTGCCGTCGGGTCAATTTTTATGCGTTGGTAGAGTCTCTCAAAAGTATCACTGTAGATAGCCTTCCCCGTTGTTCGATAAAGCTCTGCCGCCGCCCATAGACGGTTGTCGAGTGATGACTTGTCCGCATACTCTCCCGCATGCACTCCTTTGGGGTTCTTGTACAGATGCCCCTCATCTGGCCATGGCGCAGTAGTTTCAATAAAGCGCCAAGCCGATTCAGCCGCCGCCAGAGCCTCACTGGCACGATCTGGTCGCGCCTTGACCAGCAGGCGCGCATGAATCGCACTCGCGGCAACAAACGACGCCGTCGCATGCGTGGTTTTTTCGAACAAATAGCGGTGGCTGTCCACTTCGTGAGGCAAGTGCGTATCCCACTGAAGCGGAACGAGCCGGGAATAGACTCCACCATCATCCTTGTCCTGCATCGCCAGGAGCCATTTCATGCCCCACTCAAGCTCATCGTAGATGTCCGGGATGCCATTGCCGCTCTCCGGTATGCCCATGGCATCCGAAGCGAAATTCGTCGGTACCAGGTCGTGGCCGGCAGCAAAGGCGTACCAGACCGGAGCCGCATTCGCCACGTATTGCCCATAGTCACCCGCATCGAACCAGCCACCCTCGATTGCGCGATAGCTGCCGGCTGCCTCGCTACGCGCGAACGGGGATTGTGCTATCGCCTCGTGCACCAGGCCGCTGAGCGGCTTGCGAATGCCGCCCGGCCTCTCAAAACCGGGATCAGCAAAGGGGGCTTGTATCTCCGTGGAGTTACGCGAGTGGTAAAAGAGACGGAAAATTTTGCGGTAAACAGGGGCATAGACATGGCTCGAAATCATGAAGCTATCTGAGCGACCGATGCCGTCGATCTGCAGGAAGTAGCGCCCCTTCCTCTCGAGTGTACTGAAATCAGCATGGTAGAGACGGTTTCCGCTCCATGGATCTGACGGGGAGACCAGCTTTAAAGGAGCGCTGAACACTTTGCTGCCGCTTGACTCCTCATACACATCAAAATGCCGGGCATTTATCGGCAGCGGACCGGCGGTTCCAAGCCAGTTGCCGACAAAGGCGATTTTTCGGCTGTGTGGCAGGTAGCCAACCTGGTTGACCTGAATCGAACTGCTGATGGCGTCACCCCTGTAGCTGAACTGAATCTCCTGCAATGCCTGGCCGGGGAACTCGAGACGGTAGCGCTCGTCAGGTTTCATCGCGACCGGAAAATAGAGATGCACCCGCTTTTCGATCAGGGGACTCTCCTTGCTATCGAAACCGACCACCGTGCTTGACAGCCCCACCTTTGACGGCTGCAGAGAGGCGTCATCTGTTCTCTGCCCCACTAGGCGCAGGTTGTAGCCACCCGGTGCCTGCGATAGATTAGCAACGGCATCGTCGAAAGCCACCGTCAGAGCCATCGATGAGATTGGCTCCAGATAGAGGAGCGGAAGGCGGGCCGGGTAAGCGAGGCAGCTGCTATGGTTGTTGCCTCGGCAGCTGGCAAGCGGCGAAGTAATGCCCACTGCATTGCTGTACCAGCTGCTTTGAGCTACCGATAATTGTACGTGCGTGACATAGATGACCGTGACTGCAGCAACAGCAACGGCGAGGGCGACTTTTCCAAAACGCAAGTTGATCACGTCACATCCGATACTGACGATGGGCAATCAGTTGCCGACAGTGTCGCCAAGGATAATGCCAACCTGCAATGCCTGAATCGTCGGAACGATTTTGTCGACGATACGCGAAAAGTTCGTCAGGCTCGTTGGAGGAACGTAGATGACGTCACCGGGCTCAAGGGCAATTTCGCGGGCTTTCCCTTCCAGCACTTTCTGAAAGTTGATAATGATCACTGTCGGGTTATACAGCGATCCACGCAGGATGTGGATACGTTTCAGATCGGCATCCTGTGTAAAGCCTTCTGCCTGCGCCAGGGTACGGGACATCGGCATGTTTTCACGGAATGCGAACAGCATCGGCTTGTTGACCTCTCCAAGAATATAGACCTCTTTCGACAGACCTGACGGAATGTAGATATAGTCGCCAGACTGGAGTGAAATATCGTAACGCAGGTCACCTTGGCGAATCAGGCGGACGAAATCAACGGGCAGGACTTTTCCCCCTCGAGCTATAAATGCATGTGTAAGGTCAGCCAGTTCGACCGAGGTGGCGCGAAACTGGCCCTTGTTGAGGCCACCGGCGTCTGCCAATGCCTTGGTTATCGAGATGTCGGTCTTGAGGGGGTAAGCCCCTGGGTGAACCACTTCACCAAAAATCGTAAATTGCTGGCTATTGAACTCGTGCACGATCACCGAGACCTTGGGAGTAAGAACATACTCCGAGAGTCGACTCGTCAGAGATTCGCTGAGTTCGTTGACGGTTAGACCTTCGGCCCTCACATCGCCGATAAGGGAAAATGAGATATTGCCGTCTGGCCTAATGGGAATACCGTTAATGGTGAGATCCGGTTCGTCGTAGACGGAGATGTTTAGTATGTCACCACGACCAAGTGTGGGTGTGGCTTTTTGTTGGGCGGTAATATGCGCCAATGCCACGAGTTGTTGCTCCGACGTCATGCTGGGCTTTTTGACCACGACGTTTTCAGGCAGCACGTTCTGCTCGGGAATTCTTTGTAATTCGGAAGTAGTGCCGCAGCCGACAAGAAGGGCAATGGACGAAAGAGTGACAGCTATAATATGAAACATGCCCATGTTAAATGAGTCCCTGCAATTCAGTGATGAAGTAATTCTACCGAAGATATTAATCCAATTCAGTTGGATGTGTATTACATCAGTTCATGTTTGTTTATGAATACCAGCGAGGCAACGCCTCAGACCGTCAATTCCTGAGGTGGCAACGATTGATCATCAAAACATTATGCTTCTGTCGTAGTCGACAATGCGGCGTGATGGCGAAACACCCAACTTGCCTACCGAAGCCGTCGCCATGATAAAACAAAATCCGAGAAAGTTGTTAGAAGAAAGAGTCTCGTTGAATATCGAAGGGATCGACCGGGTTTATCTCTGCCTATCAACGTTACTGTCAACTTGGCCATCATCAGCCAAAGTGGCGCGATGGTATTTCATGACTGACTTTCATTGGGCAGAGGTAACCTGCTGCCATTCGGAATATGATCTGGAACGAAACTCACGATAATGATGCGCTTTCATCAGGTGACCTCCAATGCAAAACAGGTTGCCTGCCTCGGCATGTAGGTTGGAAAACCGATGGGCTTACCCAATGGATTTAATCCTCTCATCATTCGTTCCCGTTGCCCTGTTGGCTCATGCGATACTGCTGCACGCTTGTTTGCATAGCGATCAGAGCAATGGGGTACCGTAGGCATAATAAGGCGAAGCGCCGCTGAATGGCTTTTCAGCTTGTCCGTCATTATTCGCCTGGGAGATGCACGTTGTCCCTTGAGCAATTGATGAGAAAAGCGTTTTGCCGTTTGTGTGTTTCGCCGTTTCCGCGCCAGGAGATCAATGGTGTCTTCATCCTCATCCACGGCCCGCCAAAAGTAAACAGACTCACCATGATTCCTGGTGAATACCTCATCAAGATACCAGGTGTCAGCCAACAGATCTTCGACATCTCTCAAACCCAGGCAAAATCGATGGCTGGAGCCACACTGAGTGGCTGATGATTTCGGCTGGAAATCTATAGCCAGGGCAGGATGATTATTTACTATTCATCGGAATAGTCTGCCGGAATCTTACTGAACTTGACAGTACCCTAAGGGGTGTTCAGAGGATCCTTGGCTGTTGAGTCGCGTGGGTGCAGTTTTTTTTTTTTTTTTGCCTTGATTTCATCCATGGCATCTGCTCGAGTGTCAACCAAAACCCTGGTCTCTTGTAACATCAGACCCGGGCGGGAGCATCTGCTTCTCAGTAGTCTTATTTGCTTCATCGGCCAACAAAATAATTATTGCAGATCAATGGCAGTGATAGCGCCCGCTGGAATCAAAGTGGCATCCTTTCTCATCTGTCTCTCCAGGATGCGCTTGGCCCTGGTTGGAAGCGAGCAAAGGAAACAGAAAAACCACCAATGAAAGCACAGCAATCAAACGTCTCATAATAATCTCCTGATATTGTGTGACCATGGACTGAAAGTCACAGTTACCGGGTAATGGGAAAATGTCTAGCGCCATGATCTGCGGAGATCTAGCGAGGGCATTCTCCCGGTTTGTAATCATTAGCGCCACATGCAATGAGCCGAACGATTTCGTCCTCGTTTTTTTCAAAATATTTGGAATGCGCCATCCCCGGGTCGGCATAGAGCCATGGAAATTTCCAGCCGGCCAGGCTCATTGAAACATCGATGATTGAAATCGAGGTATCTCGTTTCCAGAGTTCATCGTACGTGGTTCGCCAGGGTTCTGCACCGGGCAGACAACTTTCACTGAACATTTTCTTGAAAAAAGTTCTCTTTTTGTTCAAGCTGCCCATACCAAGATATTTATCCAATTGTTCCTTGGTGATATCTTTATTGCGCAATACGTGCAAATAGTACCAACATTTGAGATTATAACTCAAAAGATCATTTGGATCGGTGAATGCGACCACCTGAAGAGGATGCTCTATTTTCTTCTTGCGTGCCGTCAAAAACTGATCAAACCCCTTGCCAAGCTGTCGCGCCGATTCGCCCCCCCCGAAATCAAATGGATTTCTCAACTCGGACAGCTCCAACAGGGGAACCTGGTTTGCCAGTGTAAATATCTGGTTCAGAGACGCTGCAAACACATCCCGCAAATAATCCGCAGTTCTCGAGTTATCCGCATACTTGGTGAGTACCGCTCGGTTACGTTTGAGTTTTTCAATGATCGACTGGTAGAAGCCATTCTGACCCAGAAGGCCCAGTGTATCGAATACGATGCGTGTCCCCAGGCTATGGGTGACAATGGCGATATTGTTTGTTGCGGCCGGCTCAAGGGCACCTGCGATTGCCAGTTGATTTTCCGGGCCAGTTAACGGGCACTGAAAAACACCATCATCATTGGCTGGAAAATCAGTCGCAACTTTGCAGTACGCGAGCAAGACCGGAAATTGAATCAACTCCCGGTAACTGCCGAGGTACATCACCGCATCCGATATACTTTCATTGATTACGCTGATTTTCAGCTCCTTGTTCAGCCTCTCGCGGATATGATTGAACTCGGCATCGTGACTCGTATACCAGTTCTTCGCCCAACTTGTCGCCGGATCCCACACCAGTTCGTAGACCTTCAACACAGGGGCATGCTTGTCTTGATCATCAGGTTTGAAATAGCTCTGAGTGCGTATGTATCCCATCGTGAAGGGGACTACAACGCCTTCATTGTTTTCAACAACACCCCCCAAATTAAAGTCCAGACGAATCTCTTCACAATTCATCTCGTCGTTTTTGCCTGTCCGTGCCTTGCGAATATGATGGCAGGTACTTCTCGCTGCGCTCTCTTTGTAATTGTAATCCGCAGTGTTGGCAGTCCCGCCGCCTTCTGCCTCTGACAGTTCGCTTCGTAAATTGGAAGTGTAGTTTGGAAACTCTGCAATTGGATTGCAGTGATCATTTAGCAGGGTCCAGGCCAGGTTCATCTCCTCCAACCCCTGTATTTCATTCACCGTAATTCTGTCTACTCCTGTTGCTCCGATATTTTCCCTGGCCGTGGATTCACGTTTTTCGTCCAACGCTGTAACCATCTCGTTATAATTTTTTTCATGAATCGAGAGTCCCATTTGAGACGCGATGCCGCGCGTCAGACTATCCGCATAACCAATGCAGTGTTTGCCTATGCCATGGATCACCAGGAGTCGCATGGTCTTGCTGTTATTTTCCTTGACATTAAGAGGATTGCTTAAACCGCGGAAATCTTTGTCGATATGTATCACGTTTGTTTCATTGGTAGCCGCTATGACGATTGATACGATAGCACCCACGGTGATCAGAACCGCAAGAGTGAAACTTTCGCTCAAAATCCATAGAAACCTGCTTTTTTGACCTCTATCAGTTTTTCTTTTCATTTTAGATACGTCGCCATTGACTGGGACGGTGTGCACAATGCGCCGAACGAGGCATTCAGCTAATGAATGGAACCCGTTTTAATGCAGGCTAATGAATTACCGGGTTCCCTGATCTAATAAAACCTTTGACAGCAACTTGTAAAAACATACTTAACAACACACCATACATAAAATGCTTTCTCTATATACAGTATACTTCAACCTTCATCTCTTTGAGCCAATTACCGAACAACAAACGCGAAGTTAACGTATAACAATTCAGCAACAAGCCAGCAGGATCATGGTACAGGAATGTGTATCTCGTTTAGGGAGCTTTACGCTACGACAGGTGACGCACCGTTTGGAATGTCACCACATGAATAAGCACCAGCATCTGCAGGCCCCGAGGG
>JBGCEN010000194.1:0-7645 GCA_045106435.1 Rhodothermales bacterium | reverse complement strand
GCATTGTCAGGATCTTGCCGATGATGCGGGTGCGGGTAACAGGACCTGGCGTGCCTATCTGAGTACCACCGGAAGAGTCAACTATAAAAACCCGGAAGATAACACACCCTCTATCCATGCACGCGATCGTATCGGTAAAGGGCCCTGGTTTAATGCGAAAGGCGAATTGATCGCTCGGGATGTGGAACACCTGCATAGCAATAACAACATCAATAAACAGACCGCATTGAACGAAAAAGGTGAAATGGTCAATGGACGCGGTGATAAGCCAAATCAACACGATATCCTGACCGGATCTCGTCCAGATGGCACCGCGTTCTCGCCCCATGCAAGCTTTACTTGCAAGAACTGGTTCAGCAATGGAGAAGGTGCTGCGGCGGTCGGTCATCATGATAAAACTGGCCCGACAGAGGATAACTGGGCGAAATCCTGGAACTTCTCACATTTCAGCAGGGGCTGTAGTCAAGAAGCACTCGAAAGCTCGGGCGGTGCCGGCTTGCTATATTGTTTTGCCATTGATTGAAAAACAGGGGTAGATCACGATTAAACTATTTTCTACAAAACGTGGTCTGTCCCTGACCCCCGTTTCCCAGAGCGCTTTTTCGAGAATGTGGGTTCTATATTGAATGCAATATAACAAATCGCTCAAGATCGTGGACGCGCTAAAGCGCGCCCCTTAGCACAACGTTATTTCCTTCCGCGAGCGTCCGATTTGGAGAATGAACAACCGTTCAGCGATTGAAAAATCAGGCTCTGAGAAGGGGCGTTGCGACCGGCAGCAGTGTACTCGTTTCAGTCATTGGGAAATCAGGGGGCATAGGCTGCAGTAGCCTCAAAGAGAGCAATCAACCGTAGCGGCCTACAATTCATACTAAACTGTCTCCAGTAAACGCGGGGCGGTTCAGTAATTTTATGGTATCATCAGAAGCAGATGTATGTGGTCGCTCATCGCATGCCCTTCGACCAAATCTACCTGATGCTGACGACAGAATTCCCGTAATATACCCTGATATCCTTTCTCGATGTTCCGTAAATCAATTTCTTTCTGTACTTCGGAACAAATACGAAGTGATATTTGCAATAATGTTTAACGTAAGTCTAGCTTTGCCCGTCTCTCATAATGGCATTCTATAGAACTTGCCGGTTCAAAGAAGATCATTTTCCACTCAGCACGCCGGAACGGCAGAGTCTTTTCGTGTCTAGCTGCCGGAGACAGTGGTTTGCCATGTCTTAATTAGAAAATGAAAGTCTCATTTATTAATGCATTATTCATTCTATGTTGTTGCTGTACGAAGATTGCTCATGGAGAAAGCAATGTTGTAGAGGGTCAGGAACCAGAAACGCACCTGTTTTTCATATACGGCCAAAGTAATGCTTCGGGAGCTGCTGCAGATATAGATACCACGCCAGCAAAATCGGGGGAATTATGGAATGTTTTCAGTAAAGCACCTGAGATCCTACAAGACCCAACACGACATGATGGTATATTTAAGGGCAGTGCTTGGCCTACTTTTGCTGAGGAATTCAACAGACTCTCAGGCAATATTGCCATTATCCTAAACGCAGCTTTTTCTGGTTCTGCCATGCAAGACCTAAAGGTTGGGACTACGAACAACAATGTAGCCATGGGATGGTTACGGGATGCTCTGGCACACTATGGGAGCAAGATTAAATCCGTATCGATGATCTTTGTCCATGGTGAAGCTGATTCAAAATTACAAACTTCTTATGATGTATATTTCAATGATCTCGCTGAAATAAGCGATCATCTCAATTCAATCACCGATTTATATACTGCAACCTATGTTCATCGTGTGGGGATTGATTTAAGCAGCTCTCAGTACTCAAATCTAATGATTAAATTCGGACATGAGATAATTGAACGTACTAAATTACAGGGAGACCTGATGCCGGTATTTGTTAAGGCTCCAACATTCAATGTAGAGAATGGATTCCAGGAAGCAGCCTCTAATCATTACTCACAGGCCGGTTATAAATATATGGGTCAAGAAATGGCAGCTAATATCTATAACCATCAACGGGGATGTGATATTGCGCCTGATCTGTATGATGAGAGTGTATATATCACTGAATTTGGGGTAGCACCTTCTCCTTCACCATCTTCATGTACTCCTTCCAAGGCGATAAACGCCATACTTTACTACTACCTTTTAAGAAGATGAATGACCGCAATGGAGCGTAAGCCGCCTGATCACGGCTGACAAATAAGGCTCTGCGAGGGGACGTTGCGACCGGCAGCAGTGTACTCGTTGCAGCCGTTCAGTTCTTTATCCCAGCATCTCCCTGAGCAATAAAAAACCCGCATCGATGGACAGGATGTGGGGGGCCGCTTTGTACTCAGGCTGTGTGAAAACGTGACAGCGAACTGACAACAGAAGTCGGCTTCAAATCTGATTCTGGTCAATGCCCTACTGAGTTTATGGCGTATATGGCTCTACTGGCAAGGTCTCTGCCTCAACTGAAATTTTTCGGGGCATATAGAGGCTTTCAGGCGACCATTTTTACGTTTTCACACGGTCTGTACTCATTCGGACAGTGGGGCGTTAAGACTGGCAGACGACCATGGCGATACGAAAGCAAATACATTACGATAGACAAACACAACAACCTACCCTGATGAGCTGAATCGCCCCTTAAATTAGGCAGGCTTTAGTCCAAAAGGATTCGACGACGTACACCAATGGGAGTCACATCAATGAAAAAAACGCTTCTCGCCTCTGCAATTGCAGCGGTAGTTATGGCAGCGCCGATGAGTGCATCAGCAAACGTCGTACTCTACGGCAAAATTCACGCGTCGATCGACTATATCGACCCCAACAACGACACCTATCGAGTCGATGAGCTGTTTGACGACGTGTTTGACAGCAATGGGACCTGGTCCATCACTAACCGCTCCAGCCGCATCGGCTTCAAGGGGAGTGAGGACCTCGGCAACGGCCTCAAGGCGATCTGGAAGGCAGAAACCACGTATAACCTCGACAACGGTGGCTGGGGCAGTGGCCGTAACGCCTACATCGGCCTCGCCGGCGACTGGGGTACGGTTCTCATGGGCAAGCACGACACCCCGCTGAAGATCTCCACCGGGCGTCTCGACGTCTTTGCCGACACCATGGCGGATTACAACTCCACCCTGGGTTTTGTCGATCGCCGCACCAGCAACACCATTGCCTACATCAGCCCGAACTGGAATGGCTTCTCCTTCGCCGCAGCGGGTGTAGCCTCCGAGGAGTACGGCGACGACCTGATCGGCGACGGCGGCTACTCGCTGGCGGCCATGTACTTCAACAACGGCTTTTATGGCTCCCTCGCCTGGGAAGACACCTCTGATCTCGGGGACGGCAATATCGGCCTGCCTGTTGGCGCTCCCGGCGTTCCCACCACGAACCAGATCTTTCGTGTCGGTCTTGGCTACATCATGAACGCCTTTACCCTCGGCGTGGTCTACGAGCGGCAGACACTTGATTCTGATCTCATCGAGCTTAATGTTGGCAGCTCCACAGACATCAACAAGTGGATGGTCTCCGGTGCCTACGAATTCGGCAATAACAAGATCAAGGGCTACTTCGGCCAGTACGATCCGGAAGATCCCATCATCCTCAGCAGCTCTCTGGACGGCTGGGCGATCGGCTGGGATCACAAGCTCAGCGTGCGCACCAAGGTCTATGCGCTCTACGCCGACTCCGATCTCGGCCTGCACGATGTCCAGTTCGAGAACACAGATGGCGTGGCGCTGTTTGGCGCCAACGGTTTCTCCATGGGTATGGTGCATACCTTTTAAACACAGCCGGATCATCCAGACGCGTGTGAAAACGGGGCCTGCGGGCCCCGTTTGTACGTCGTCTAAAACTTGCTGCTTGTCTCGAGGGTACCGTGAGAGATGTGGCGAAATGTCAATCGTTGTCGAGAAACTTGATGCTGCAATCCTGAAGTAGCCGTTTATTCTAGACAATGTGAGAACGTACACACAAATTGCTTCTTTCAAAGTCCTGTGGTTATTTTATAGCCATCAACCAGAAAATTTATAGCTTGATCAGTTATTCACAAAATCTCTAACATACAGCCTTCAAGTACAGCTGATGACTACATCAGCACCTATGAATGTCCGTTTCAATTCCCGCAGGTCATGTAATCGATTTTATTAGCGAATATGGAACTACCGCGACAGGCAGCTATGGGAGCTAAAACGGCCTACCAGAGAATGAGATGTCAGCCGTGTGAAGGGATAGCGACCGGCTGCAGTGTACTCATAGCCGTCGTTTGTGATTTGTCGCTGCTAGACGGCTGTGTACACCAATCAGTCGTTAAAGTAGTAGCCTACTGCTTAATTTCTGGACTTCTATTGTCAGCGAAATCCCGCCACAATGTGCGAGTCTGTTTCCGATTGAATTTTACGACATTGGGAAAATTCACTCGAGCAGCGATTCCTGTGCCTCACGCCTTCTTGCCGGAATGTGCAGGCATGAAAAAAAGATTGTAAATAATTAATATTCGTGTTAATAATAATATTCTCGATCTGAGAAAAATACTTCTCGAACCGGGAAGCATGGATTAGACGCGAGTCCAACAACAATAATTTCGCGCTACTTCTTTTGTTATTACCCTCTTTTTTTATAACCACCATCGGCTGCTCCAGCAGTCGGGAGAACTCGTATGTTAAAAAAACTCTGTATTTTTGGCTTTTTATTTCTCGCGATGTCAACCAATTTAGCTTTAGCAGTTGATCCAAAAACTATATGTCACGAAGGAGTCAATCCAACTGATGACTTTGATCTCAATGATGAGTTCGGGGATGGCACAACTAATATCACACGTTGCCTTTCTGGCCAAAACAAGCCCAAGGTTGTTATGCAGGTCAACTTGGCCTGCCGTGACTCATATGTTTCCGGTACTGCAGTTAAGAATGATGTTGTGAACTGCGCCAATAAGCGTGCATATGCTCTCGGTAATATTGAAAACATGATCAAGGACTATGAAGGTAGCCACGGTATTGATAACTGGGAAATTGTTGCCGTGGTACACAGTGGTGGATGGGGAATGCTGGTCAAAGACGGATACTCGTTCGATAATGCAGATGATGGTGGCGTCACCGGGCCAGCTGGTAACAAGACACTTTCAAATCAGTTCCAGAGTCAAGTGGAAGGGTTGATGACTAAAGGTGTTCGGTTCCTTTTTTGCCAGAATACCACGCGCGGCATGATAAAAAGAGGTAATCTCCCGACTGTTGGTGAATCGGCCAGTGGGGGCGGCGCTACCGAGGCACTCATCGACGATGTTGAATATACCACCGCCGGTGTGACCGCTATTGCTGATTTTCAAAGAGAAGGTTACAGTTACGTTCAACCGTAAACCCGCAAACGAACGCCTATTGTTCGGGCCCCGCCACGACGGCGGGGCTATTTATAGTTCCTCCAACCTTAACTGTCCCCGCTGCATCCCATCGTAGTCGAGTGGCTCCTGACAGTCGATCATCTCCAGCGCCTGCCGCAGCTCAAGGCGCTGGATTGCATCCAAGTTCAGAAGAGAAACGTCTAATCATCACCTAATCAGTGGGAGCACCAGACCACAGTGATTAATTTATCACCGCCGAGACACAGATGACCGCTGTGGAGCCAGCCAACGAATGAGAAAAATCGGACAAAGGGGCTTGCAGCGAATGTCCCCTTCGGAGTATGAACGGCCGGATCGGTGGTTGAGAAATAAGGCTCTGCGAGGGGACGTTGCGACCGGCTGCTGAGTACTCCATATAGCGGTCATTGGGAACCTAAAATTAACAAGGCTGATGAGCTAAGTCGCCTCTTAAATCAGGCAGGCTTCAGTCCAACAGGTTTTGACGAGGTACACTCGTTGATAATCAGAGTCTCGCGCTCGTAGGCATCGGCCTGCTGCCAGGTCTTCCATCCGATGAAGAGCTGCACCGCGAAGAGCAGTAGCAGCAGCCGGCCATAGATGCGGGTCATCTTGGTTTGACAGTATATCCCCGAAGCTGATGCGCAAAACGCTCGAGCGCGTCTACACCTGTCGCCTCGGCCAGCCTGATCCACTCCTGGAGGGCCTCAAGACGCGCCTCCTGGGAAGTGGCCGTGCGTTCCCACATCTGCGTCAGGTGCTGCTGGTACTGGTAGACGAGAGCCAGCACTTGGCTCTCCTGCAGGATACGCTGCAACTTCTCACGCGCCGCGGTATCGAGCATCTCCGGATTTGCCAGCAGCTTGCTGGCAGCGCGGGATTTCTTGCGGCAGGTGGATTCCGAGTGACAGAGTTCGGCCTTGACCACGGGTCGTACAACCTGGCGCGCAAAATTCGAGAGCACTTGCAGGCGGTTGCCGAGTACGGCGGTGACAGTATCCAGGTCGACAGTCATTTTCTCCGGGATCACCCTGATCTTCGGCGCAACCTTGCGCACCTTCGTCTTGCCCAGCATCTCGAGCAGGCGGATGTAGAGCCAGCCGATGTCGAACTCGTACCACTTGTAGGATAGGCGCGCCGAAGAGGCGAAGGCATGGTGGTTGTTGTGCAACTCCTCGCCGCCGATCAGGATGCCCCAGGGCGCGATGTTGGTGGAGGCGTCGGCAGTGTTCCAGTTGCGGTAGCCCCAGAAATGCGCAAGACCGTTGATGACGCCAGCGGCCCAGAAGGGAATCCAGATCATCTGCACGCCCCAGACTAGCAGGCCCGGCAAACCGAAGAAGACGAAATCGACAAGCAGCATGATGCTGACCCCGAGCCAGGGCATACGCGCGTAGAGGTTGCGCTCGAGCCAGTCATCCGGCGTCCCGCGCCCGTACTTGTCGAGTGTTTCCCTGTCCTGCGAGGCCTTGCGGTAAAGCCAGGCGCCACCCCAAAGGATCCTGTTGAGCCCTTCCACCTGAGGACTGTGCGGATCCTCTTTGGTTTCGCACTTGGCGTGGTGCTTGCGGTGAACGGCGACCCATTCGCGCGTGACCATGCCAGTGGTCAACCACAGCCAGAAACGGAAAAAGTGTGATGGCACCGTTCCCAGATCGACGGCTCGGTGCGCCTGGGCGCGGTGAAGGAAAATGGTGACGGACGCAATGGTTACATGCGTCAGGCCAAGAGTGACTAGCAGCAGTTGCCACCAGTTGA
Organism: Rhodothermales bacterium; assembly: GCA_045106435.1. Lineage (GTDB taxonomy): Bacteria > Bacteroidota > Rhodothermia > Rhodothermales > JAHQVL01 > JBCCIM01. The sequence goes on along the minus strand of JBGCEN010000194.1, from coordinate 520 downwards.
GGTCGAAAAAGGAATGCATTCAGGGAAGTCTCTGTTTTTTCAGAAGTATACGGGCAAACTATAGCAGAATCGACGCTTCTGCCCACTCTCGTCTAACGTCACATATATAAGGGCGTTGCGGTCATGAAACAACCCTCGGAACCGGCTCGACATCGTCCTTGCAGCGCGAAGGTAGGGGCGCACGCAGTTCCTCGAGAAACCTGCGCACGATTGCCATGGTGTATGAATTCGTCATGCTTACACCTTGGTCGCCGCCCCGCACCACCAGTCTGCTTGCCGGCAGGTAGGGTGTTTCAAATTGTGGGAAGTGTTGTTTCATCGTTTTACCTCATGGTTGTGTTTCAGTGGTGATAGGAAAATACAATGAAGCATCAGGGATTTTCCCCATAGAAAACTTATTGCAGTCGTCTATCTTGTTAACTCCTACCAACAAACTGACAGTGGTTTTCATGACTCAAAGAGACACAATGCGTTGTTTTCGAGAGCCTGATTACATGGACAATGTTCAGCAGGCTCTCTC